>JABDIZ010000367.1 GCA_013003465.1 Rhodothermaceae bacterium | reverse complement strand
CCTCCGCTCCCGCGTATGCCTGCTCACCCTTCGCTCGCCTACCGTGTCCTCGTCAGCGGCGTCCGCTTCGTGCTGCGCATCTTCTTCCGCGAGATCGCCGTCGAGGGCCGCGAGCACATCCCGACGGACCGAGGCGGGCTCCTCGTGGCCTGGCACCCCAACGGCCTGATCGACCCGGCCCTGATCCTGGCGCACTTCCCCGGCCGCCTCGTCTTCGGCGCCCGCGACGGCCTGTTCCGCTGGCCCGTCATCGGGTGGATCATGAAGCAGGTGGGCACAGTGCCCATCTACCGCGCCTCTGACCAGAAGACGATGAGCGAGGACGAGCGTGACCGGGCGAACAAGCAGAGCCTCGCGGCGCTCGCGGGCGAAATCGCCCAAGGCTCGTTCTCGGCCCTCTTCCCGGAGGGCCAGAGCCACGATCAGCCCTACCTCTCCGAACTCAAGAGCGGCGCGGCGCGGCTCTACTACCAGGCGAGAGCGAGCGCCGAGGCCACGCCCGTCATCATACCCGTCGGGCTGCACTACGACCGCAAGGACGTCTTCCGCTCGGATGTCCTCATTGTCTTCCACGACCCGATGACGCTCCCGGCCGATCTCGACATCGAGCCCAACCCGCAGGAGGATGACACTGCCGCCCGCGCACGCACCCACCGCCTGACCGACGAAATCGAGCGCACGCTCGGCCAGGTCGTCCACTCGACCGAGGACTGGCAGTTGCACGCGCTGATGCATCGCGCCCGCACGCTGCTGCGCGCCGAAGCCGCCGAACGCGCCGACGAAGACCTGGCGCCCGAGTCCATCACGGAGCGCCAGCTCGGCTTCGCCCAGATCTGGCATGGCTACCAGGTTCGCCACGCGAGCCACCCCGAGGAAATCGCATCACTGCGCCACGACCTCACGCGCTACCACCGCCTCCTGCGCGCACTCGGCCTGGAGGACGCCGACCTCGACCGCGACCCGCACCTTAGCCGACCGCTCTCCGTAACCCTGCTCGTGCTGCGAGCCTTCCTCATATACGTCCTTCTCCCGCCGGTCCTGCTCCTCGGCTACGTCATCAACGGGCCGGTGCACCTGCTGATCCGATGGCTGGCCAAGCGCTATTCCGGCGCCATCAAGGACACGGCCACAGTCAAGATCCTGACGGGGTTCGTGCTCTACCCGCTCACGTGGACGCTATGGGGCCTGGGCGCCGCGCTCGTCCATGCGCAACTCCACACGGCCTTCCCGACGCTACCCGACACACCGTTCCTCACGGGCCTCGTGGTCGTGATGCTGGGGTTTCTGAGCGGCGTCCTCGTGCTCAACTACGCCCAACTCGCTGCTGCGACGGGGCGCGCCCTCCGCGTCCGCCTGACGCGCCAGAAACGCAAGGACCAGATTGCCGACCTGTGCGCGAAACGGAGTGCACTCCACGACCGGTTCCTGGCCCTCCGCGAAGGCCTCGCTCTCCCCGATGAAGTGACGGACCTCAGTCCGTCCGCAGGCACCTGACGCGCGTTACTCCTCGTTCCGTCCGCTCTGGATCAGTTCGCGGGCGCTCTGGAGTGTGGCTTCACTGACGGCATCGCCGCTCAGGAGCAGGGCGATCTGCTCGGCGCGCTCGGCCTCGTCGAGGCGGTGGATGTGCGTCTTGGTGCGCCCGCCCTCGACCGCTTTCTCCACCACGAAGTGCGTGTCGCCGAGCGAGGCGATCTGCGGCAGGTGCGTAATGGCGATGATCTGGTGGTACTGCGCCAGCCGATGCATGCTCTCGCCTGCGCGCCGTGCAATGGGTCCCGAAACCCCCGTGTCGATCTCGTCGAAGACGAGGATGGGGAGGCGCTCGCTCTTGGCGAGGATAGTTTTGAGCGCCAGCATGATGCGGCTCACTTCGCCGCCCGAGGCCACTTTGGTGAGCGGCTTGGGCTCCTCGCCGAGGTTGGCCGACAGAAGGAACTCGATCAGGTCGGCACCCGCCGGGAAGGCGGCCACCCGGCGTGCTTTGGCGCCCTCAGGGAATGCGATCCAGCCGCCGGAATCCTCCTGCAACCTGAACTGCACCACGAACTGCGCGTGCGGCATCCCGAGCGTCGCCAGTTCCACGCCGATCATGGCCTCGATGCGCTCGGCCACCTCGTGGCGCTTCTGGCTCAGCCGGTAGGCCGCCTTCGAGAGCTTCGCCTGCGCCGCCTCGATATTCCCGTTGAGCTTCGAGATCGCGGCCTCGAAGTTGGCCGCGAGGTCGTACGTGCGCCCGATCTCCTCGCGGAAGGCGATGACAGCCTCGATGGTGCCGCCGTACTTGCGCGCCAGAAAATCGAGTTCGCCGAGGCGCTCGCGGATTTCGTCGAGGCGCTCGGGGTTGAACTCGATGCGCGCGTTGTAGTCCTGAAGGAACTGCGTGGCCTCCTTGAGGATGATCTCGGCGGAGCGCACCTCGCCCAGCGTGTCCTCGAACGAGGCGTCGATGCGGGCGAGGTCCTGAAGTTGGTTGCGGACGACCACGAGGCGGTCATAGAGGGCGTCCTCGCTCTCGGAAAGCATCTCGTAGAGCGCCGCCGTGGCCTCGTAGAGCCGCTCGGCGTTTTCCAGAATCCGCCGCTCGGCTTCCAGCTCTTCCTTCTCGCCCACACGTAGGTAGGCCCGGTCGATCTCGTCGATCTGGAAGCCGATCAGCTCTTTCTGCTGCCGCAGCTCGGCCTCGCGCTCGACGAGGTCGTCGCGCTCGCGCGTCAGGTCGGCGACGGTGCGGTAGTGCGCCTGGTAGGTATCCACAAGGCCGCCGAGGCCGCCGAAGTTGTCGAGCAGTTCGCCGTGCGTCTCGGTCCGCAGGAGCGACTGGTGCTCGTGCTGGCCGTGCAGGTCGATGGTGTGCGAGGCCACCTCGCGGAGCACATCGAGCGTGGCGGGCGTGTCGTTGATGAACGCGCGGCTGTGCCCCGACGCCACCTCGCGGCGAATGATGAGCACGCCGCTCGTGTCGGGCTCGATCTCGTGCGCGCGGAGCAGATCGGGCAGACGCCCCTCGTTGGCGTTGTCGAAGACGCCCTCGATGACGGCCTTCTTGGCTCCGCCTCGGATGGCTTCGGTCGAGGCGCGCTCGCCGAGGAGCAGCTTGAGCGCCCCCAACAGGATGCTCTTGCCCGCCCCAGTCTCGCCTGTGATGATGTTGAGCCCGCTGTCGAAGTCGACTTCGAGCGTCTCGATCAGAGCGTAGTCGCGGATGGAAAGGCTTCGCAGCACGGCTGCTCAGGTGATTAGTGATGAGCGATTGGCGATTGGAGCCCTAATTCTAATCGCTCGTCGCCAATCCCCCATCGCAGCCGGGCTACGCCCGGCCGTGGCAATGCTTGTACTTCTTGCCGGAGCCACAGGGACACGGATCGTTACGCCCCACGCGGTCGCCCGCGACGACGGGCTCGGCCCGCGCGGTCGGGTCGCGCTCAGCAGCGGCATTCTGGTTGCCGTTGCCGCCGAACTTGATCGAGTAGTCCTGATCGCCGGAAGACGCCTGCGTGCGCGCGCGGTTGCGGTCGATGCGCGCCTTCGGCGCGGCCTTCTGCTGTGCCTGCCCCCGGTCCACGACCGGCCCGGCCTTGAACACGAGACTGATCACCTCCTCGTCGATCTCCTCGATCATGGCGGCGAAGAGGCGGAAGGCCTCCATCTTGTACTCGACAAGCGGGTCCTTCTGCCCGTACGCACGCAGCCCGATGCCTTCCTTGACCTCGTCGAGGTCGCGGAGGTGGTCCACCCACTTAGCGTCGATGACGGAGAGCACGGCGGCGCGCTCGAGGCCGTCGTTGATTTCCTCGCCCTCCGTCTCCAGCACGTCCTCGGGGGTGACGGTGGCGCGGAGCAGCCGCCGCCCGTCGGTGAAGTCGACGTAGAGCTTCTTGGGGCTGTTCTCCGGATCGGCCTGGTCCATCATCTGCCGCGCGCTCTGGAAAAACGGACGGGCAAGCGCCGAGCGCTTCTTCCGGTAGTGCTCCGTGGCCTCGTCAAGGATGCGCTCGATCAGGCCGTCTTCGCCGAGACGGAAGGCCTCTTCCTTGTCGATCTCGAAGTCGAAGGCGAGTTGGCGAAGGAGCGCCTCACGGATGAGGTCGAGATCACCGTTGCCGAAGTGGGCGTTGACGGTGCGTTCGACGAAGTCGCGGAGCATGTCGAGGATGTCACCGCGCAGGCGGTCGCCGAGGAGGGCGTGCATGCGCCGGTCGTAGATGACCTCGCGCTGCGCGTTGAGCACGTCGTCGTATTCGAGCTGGCGCTTGCGGATGCCAAAGTTGTTCTGCTCGACCTTCTGCTGCGCCTTCTCGATGCCCTTGGTGATCCACTTGTGCGTGATCACCTCGTCCTCCTCCATCCCGAGGCGGTCCATGATGCGCGCCGTGCGGTCGTGGCCGAAGAGGCGCATCAGGTCGTCTTCGAGGGAGACGTAGAAGACCGACTCGCCCGGGTCGCCCTGGCGACCGGACCGGCCGCGCAACTGGAGGTCGATGCGGCGCGACTCGTGGCGCTCGGTGCCGATGATGGCGAGGCCGCCGAGTTCCTGGACGCCCTCGGCCAGCTTGATGTCGGTGCCGCGCCCGGCCATGTTGGTGGCGATGGTGACGGCGCCCTTGCGGCCTGCCTCGGCGACAATCTGCGCCTCGCTCTGCGCACGGCTCGCCTTCGCATTGAGCACGTTGTGCGGGATCTTTGCCCGCTGGAGCATCCGCGAGACCGTCTCCGACACTTCGACCGAGGTGGTACCGACGAGCACCGGCTGCCCGGACTCGTGGTACTCCTCGATCTTGTCCAGCACGGCCTTGTACTTGGCGCGCTTGGTCTTGTAGACGAGGTCCTCCTGGTCGTCGCGCGCAATCGGCCGGTTCGTCGGGATGACGACCGTCGGGAGCGAATAGATCTTGTCGAACTCCTCGGCCTCGGTCTCGGCCGTACCGGTCATACCGGCCAGCTTGGCGTAGAGGCGGAAGTAGTTCTGGATGGTGACCGTGGCGTAGGTCTGCGTGGCCGCGTTGATCTTGACTTTCTCTTTCGCCTCGATGGCCTGATGGAGGCCGTCGGAGTAGCGGCGCCCGGCGAGGACGCGGCCCGTGTGCACATCGACGATCATCACCTTGTCGTCCTGCACGATGTACTCCACGTCCTTCTCGTAGAGCGTGTAGCCGCGCAGGAGTTGGTTGACGGCGTGGATGAGTTCGTTGCGCTCGGCGTAGGTCGTGTAGAGGTCGCGCTTGGCGTTCTCCATCTCACTGTTGAGCAACCCGAGGTCGTTCATCAGCTTGTTGTCGCGCTTCTCCTCCGAGAGCGACGCATCGTTCTTGATCCTATCGTAGAGCGCCGCTTTCTTCGTCTCGAAATCCGCTTCGATCTGCGCGATCTCCTCGCCCACGTCGGGGATGACGAAGAAGGAAAGATCCTGCCCGGCCGCCTTGGCGATGAAGCTGCGGCCCATGTCGGTCATCTCGATGGAATGCTGCTTCTCATCGAGGGCGAAGTGAAGTGGCTCGTCCACCTCGGGCATGCGCTTGGCGTTGTCCTGGAGGTAGACGAACTCGATCTTGCGGAGCAGTTGCTCGACGCCTGGCTCGCCCTTGAGCTTGATGAGCTTCTTGTTGCGTGGGAAGCCGCGCTGCGCCCGCAGGAGCGCCAGGCCCGCCTCGTCTTCCAACTCGGAAACGCGCTTCTTATCGCCCGCCTCCTCGGCCGCGTCGCGCTCCTTGAGCAGCCGCTCGGCCTCGGCGACGTAGCGCGCCACGATCTTCTGCTGGCTGTAGACGAGCTTCTCGACATACGGGTTGAGTTCTTTGAAGCGGTCCTCGTCGCCCTGTGGGACCGGCCCCGAGATGATGAGCGGAGTCCGCGCTTCGTCGATCAGGACGGAGTCCACCTCGTCCACGATGGCATAGTGGTGGCCGCGCTGCACGAGTTGCTCGGCGTCCACGACGAACGAGTTGTCGCGGAGGTAGTCGAAGCCGAACTCGTTGTTGGTGCCGTAGGTGATGTCGGCGCGGTAGGCCTCACGGCGGCCCGGCGAGTGCGAGGCGTGTTTGTCGATGCAATCGACAGTCAGGCCGTGGAACCCGAAGATCGGCCCCATCCACTCGGCGTCACGCTGCGCGAGGTACGGGTTGACCGTCACCACGTGGACGCCGCGCCCAACGAGCGCGTTGAGGTAGATCGGCGCGACGGCAACGAGGGTCTTGCCTTCACCCGTCTTCATCTCCGCCACCGAGCCCCGGTGCAGCACGATCCCGCCGATGAGCTGCACATCGTAGGGCACCATCTGCCACTCGATCTCGGAGCCGCCCGCTTCCCACGTCTTACCGAGGTGGCGGCGGCACGTCTCCTTGATCACCGCGAAGGCTTCAGGAAGCACGGTGTCGAGCACCTCTTCGACGGCGTCGAGCCAGTCGTTTTCGAGATCGTCGAGCTGGGCGTAGAGATCCTGCCGCTCGCGAACGCTCAGGCGCTCCTCAGCCACCTGCCCGTCGCCCCCGATCTCCTCCGCGCTGGCCTCGGCTGCCCGCAGCCGGGCGCGCACCTCCGCCTGTTCCGTCTCCACCGGCTCGACGGCCTCGCGGATCTGGGCCCTGAACTCGGCCGTCTTGGCGCGCAGTTCGTCGTCGGAGAGGTGCTGGAAGCGCTCAGCGAACTCGTTGATTTCGGCGACGAGCGGGTCGAGCTTCTTCATCTCGCGCTCGTTGCTGTCGCCGCCAATCAGCTTCTTGAATACCTGGAGCATCGGAGGGTCGGGGGATCACAGAGTGGAAGGCAGAACGCGCCCGTGCGGCTCGGAGTCGGCGGCCGTTGCAGACAGCCAGAAAGGTACGCACGGGGGGCCTGCAGAGCCGAGTTCACACGCAGGCTGAACCCCTCCGTTCCAATGCCGAAGCCGTTTCCTCCGGTTCTTTATGGCACTGGGCAAGCCGCTTTGGCCTCAGCGTGGATCCAAGGGCTAAGGGCCGCACATGCCCCATACCTCAGCCAATTGCCCTGACCTCCGCCCAAAACCGCCGTACCTTCCCCACTCGCATGGTCTCTGTCGCCCAACCCGGCCCGGCTGCTCGTCTCTCCGCTACGTCCTGACGGTTTCCTGCTGAAGCCCTCGTTTCGCGTGATTCTTCGCTCAAAGCCCCGCCCGGCCATGCGCGCGCTGCTCGCCCTCGCCCTCACCACTCTCCTGCTGCCCACCGCCGCGGCGCAGCGCGACACCGGTTTCGACCTGCTCCGCCTGGAGCCCTCGGCGCGCGCCTCGGCCCTGGCTGGTACGGTAGGCTCGGCACCCAACGACGACCCGGCTTCGTTCTACTACAACCCGGCGCTGTTGGACGAAGCGATGCACCGGGGCCTCTCGGTGACCTACCTCAACCACCTCGCCGACGTAAACGCGGGCTTCGCCACGTACGCCCGCACCGTGGACGGCATCGGAACCGTAGCCGCCGGGCTGCGCTACCTCTCGTACGGCGACTTCGCCCGGACAGCCGAAGACGGCACGGCGGAAGGCTCCACCTTCGGGGCGGGAGAAGCGGCCCTGTCAGTCTCAGCATCGCGCCCGCTGACGCCCCGGTTGCAAGGCGGTGCCACGCTCCACGCGGCGTTCGCATGGCTCGATGACGCCTCGGCCCAGGCCGTTGCGGCCGATGTGGGCGTGCTCTACGCCGTGCCGAGCCAGTTGCTCCACCTGAGCGCGTCCATCCACAACGTCGGCATCGTCGCGTCGTCGCTCGGCAGCACCGATGACACACTGCCGGTGGATCTGCGCGTGGGCGTCTCGAAAGGGCTGCGCTACATCCCGCTCACGATTACGCTGATGGGCTACGACCTGACCGAGTTCAGCAGCGAGGGTTCGGCGCTGGACGAGGCCACCCGCCACATCGCGCTCGGCGGGGAGTTTCGGTTTGGCGAGGCCGTCCGCGCCCGCCTCGGCTACAACCCGCGCCGCCACGACGAACTGGCGACCGGCGACCGGCTCGACCTGGCCGGGCTCAGCCTCGGCTTTGGGCTCGCGCTACGCCGCTTCGGCTTCGACTACGCCTTCAACTCATGGAGTCAGACCGGCGGACTGCATCAGCTCTCGATCCGCACGCGGTTGTAGGGGCTCGATACGAACAGAGCGGCTGGCATAGTTTCCGCAAGGTTACACGGTACGTTCACTCCCCTGCCCCACCATGCGCCTGCTCCTCGCCCTCCCGCTCGTTTTCGCCCTTTCAGCCGCTGGCTGCGGTACGCCGCGCCCCATCGCTGCCGAATCCAGTTCCATGATCGACGAACCCGCGCCGATGGTGGGCACCAGGTCACTTGGCGAGCGCTTCACACTGGAGCGCGGCGCGTCCGCTCTCGTAGACGGCCAGCGTCTCCGCTTCGATGCAGTGCTGGAAGACAGCCGCTGCCCCACGAACGTGACGTGCGTCTGGGAAGGCAAGGCTGTCGTGTCGCTCACGTTCACGGGCGAGCAGGCGATCAGTGAGATTCGCCTAGAAATCCCCGGCTACGTCACGACGGAGACCGAACCGCGTGAGAGCCAGCGGGGCACGCAGAGTGGCTACACGTTTATCCTGCTCGGCCTCGACCCGTATCCAGGCACGGAGGAGGCCGAGGCCGCCGACACCCCCACGGCGACGCTCGTGGTGACGCCCGTGGGCGGATAAGCCAGTCAGCCCGCGTCGGGCTTGCGCGTGAGCAGGCCCTGCTTGCGGAAGTAGATCATCGTCGTGTCGAGGGTACCGTGGCGCATCCGCTGGCGCACCTCTTCGAGGGCCATCCCGTCGTTGAGCCAGATCAGCGGCGCGGTGTGCGTGAGCGAGTGCGGGCTGATGCCGGGCCGCTTGAGCTCGGCTTCCTTCAGATGCGTGTTGACGCGGCTGCGCACCGTTCGCGTATTGAGGCGCTGCCCGTCCGAGCGATGTCCATGGCTGATGAAAAGCGGATCTTCGGGCCGGACGCGGCCCCGCGCGGCGAGGTAGGCCTGCAACGCTTCGATTGCAGGCTCATCGAGCGGCACCTGCTGATCCTTAGCCGTGTGGCCCTTGCCTTGAACGCGGAGGAACCAGCCGAGGAGGTTCTGCTCCAGGTCCTCGCGGTCGGCGCGGACCAGTTCGATCTCGGCGAGGCCGCCGTAGACCATCAACGCCATCAAGGCCCGGTCGCGGAGGCTGATCAGCCGGTCGCCCTCCACCGCGTCGAAGAGGCGCGTCACGTCCTCGGCTGTCAGCACACCGCGCGAGTGTGTGCTGGGCCGACGGTTGCCCTTGACGCCCTTCGCCGGGTTCTCCGACAGCTCGCCCGTGCTCACGAGGTACTGGCAGAGCCGCCGCAGCGCCGTCAGGTAGGTCGAAACGGAGACCTGGCTCAGTTCGCGCTCCTCCATGAGGTAGCGCTTGTAGGCCTCTACGTCGGTCTCGCGAAAGCGGAAGCGCCCGCGCTGCGTGACGAACCACCGCTCGAACTCGTTGAGCGTCCGCCGGTACGTGCCGATGGTCTCGGGGCTTTTGCCGTCCAGAAACTCCGTCACGAAGCCCTCGATGCGGGCCTGCAGTTCCGGGAGCGAGAGGACGAGCGGGGGGCCAGGCTCGGGCGGGGCAGAAGCAGAAGGCATCGAGCGATAACGGCTATCGGGCGCACAAGGTAGGTGCCCCGGAGGTGATGAACAAGCGCGTCTGCGCCGAGGCTAGGGCCGGACTGTGACAGGCTCATGGCGCAGCCTCTGCGGCTCTTCGCGCTAAACGCAGCATACCCGTACTTTGACGGGGTCGCGCTGGACCCGCCTCCCTGCGATGCTCCGCCTGCTCTTCGTCCCCGAATCGGTCTCGCTGCTCTGCCAGTTTTTGATGGCAGGCGTGGCGACGGCCTACGTGCTCAGCATCCCGCGCAAGTCGTGGGCCACGCGCTGGCTGGCCGCCACGCTGGGCTTCGAGGCGCTGTTCTCGCTCAGCTACTTCCTCACCGTGAGTACGGCCGGAGGGCTCGTGTGGGAGTTTCGGTTTACGCTTCTGCTCTACGTCAGCATCGTATGCACGATGCTGGCAGGGATCCAGTTCGCCTACAC
>JABDIZ010000356.1 GCA_013003465.1 Rhodothermaceae bacterium | reverse complement strand
GTGGACAGCCAAGGGTTGGGACGACGCCACGCACCTCTTCGCGGCCTGGTTCGGCCTCTATTTCGAGGCACCGTCCACGCCCGTCGAATTGCGCCCGGGTGAGGTGATCACGGACTGGGCGCTCTTCCGCGTCTCCGTCGCCGCGCGGCTCTCGGCCGGACCGACGGGCCTCGGGGCCACCCGCGTCGCCGACGACCTCCAGCGCTTGTTCATCCGCTTCGGCCTGGCAAGCGCTCCGGCCGTGCAACGCGCCTGGCCCATCGCGGCCTAGTCGCTACCCAGGCGACCGGAGCCGATGAATGTGATTCGGCGCTGGCGCGGCAGGAACCGCAGGTCGGCGATAGCCTGATCGGTCACCGTCACGACGACGGCCTCCTCCTCCAGGCGGTAGGTTTCCGGCACGTCGCTCTGAATCAGGCGGACCGTCCACTCGCCGGGCGGCAGGTCTTCGAATGAGAACCGCCCATCGCGTGTGCAGAGGCGCCGCACGCGGTGGGATCCAGAGGTCGCCTCGACGACGGCCATGAGGGGCCGCGTCACCTCCATCGTATCGGCTACGAGGCCGGTGCCATGAATGTCCAGCACGCGCACGCGCCCGCTCAATTGCGTGCGCCGCGTCACGGGGATCCGTATCTCCGGGATCGCTCCCTCGGCGGGCACGTCGATCAGGAAGGGCATCGGCACGGCGGGCACGCGCTCCATCCCAAGCGAGACCCGGTCCAGGTGGAGGTAGTGGGTGCCCGTCGCCGGGCGCGGGAAGACGAAGCGCCCGTCCGGTTCGGTCAGGGCACTCTCATCGCCGAGATGGACGAGCACGCCGGGCACGCCCAGCCCGGTCGATTCATCGACCACGCGGCCTTCGAGGAGCGGGCTGCGAAAGCGGATGGGACTCGGCGCGGCAATGGGCACATCGAGCGTAAGGCGATAGTTGGTGTTCAGCGTCGCGCGATCGACGCGGACCAGTTGGGCGCGGACCTCGTGGCGGAGTTGCATCCCGCGCGGCAGCGCGTAGCCCACGTGCACCCATGCGGCCCCGAACGGATACGAGGCCGCGCTGCTCTGATCGACGCCCCCGCCGAGGTCCAACGCCAGTTGCAGCCGCCCGAGTTGCTCGCGCCCGCCCGCACGCGCCACCCAGCGCCGACCCGATTGAAAGAGGTACAGGGACGCGCCCTGCTGCACATCGAGTTGGGCGTAACCCTGCCGCGTACCCTGCTGCATACTCATCTCCAACAGGAGTCGCTGGGAGCCCATCGGCGTGCCCGTTAGCTGATCCGTCACGCGGGCCACTTCGGCCATGGCCGACGCGCGCAGGTCGTCGATGACAAGGCCGCCACGCAGCCGCAGGAGCAGTTGCTCCCGGTCGAGACGCACACTGCCAAAGCTCTGCTGATAAGCCGCCTGCTCTATCCCGATACTCCCGTGCAGCGTTCGCTGGCGCGCGCGTCGGTGCCCGCTCAGTGCGAGGCTGAAGAGACTGTTCTCTGTCGTCGCGCCGCTCTCGCGCATCCAGCGGCGGTCGTCGCGAAAGGACGCCGTGAACGAAAGGTCTTGGGCGAGACGGGTGGACACCCCTACGCCTCGGCTGTCGAGCCCGGAGGTGTAGCTCGGGTGATCCGGCCCGACGTGATCGAAGCGAGCCTGGTAGCGCGTCTCGCCCGACTTGCCCGCCGCGGCCACACTGATCGCACCGGCGACCTGCTCATGCCCCGCCACGCCTACCTCCACATCGAGGCCGAGGGCTTCATGGGTATGGACTTCGGCGCGGAGCGAGGTGGCGGCTCCGGCGGCTTCGCCACTCCCCGCGGTAGCGCTCAGCGTGTAGGCGCCTAGCCGGTCCGCATCGTAGCGCACGGAAGCACCGCCCTGCGTCTGGGGGAAAAAGGCGCGGCGGTTGCCTCGGAAGAAAGCCTGTGCCTCGACGCGTCCGAACGAGGCGGTTGCGCCGGCCCCTGTTCCAAATCGTCCGGGCGCCGTGAGGGGCGTGAGGCTGTAGATGCCATCGCCCAGGAGCGCCTCCACCTGCGGCCCCACGTAGCGCGCCTGGTACACGTCCGCCTCGGCAAAACTCGACTGGCCGTAGGCGGGCGACCGGAGCAACACCTCGGCGCGGTGAAGGCTGTCGGCCGATAGCGGGACCGCGGCCTCGACTTCGGCCTGAGGCCCAAAGGAAGCCCCGCCGCCAAGCGTGGTCAGCCGCAACGACACTGGCGACGACGGCTGCAAGGCCTGCGCTCGCTCCGTCCCGGGAATCACCAGCACCTGTCCCTCGACAAACGTGGACGCCTCGGCCTGCTCAACGTCCGCCGTCAGCCGATAGAAGAAACTCGTCCGGGTGAACAAGTCCGGTGGCGTATTGACCGTGACGCGCACCTCCTTCGCTTCGCCTGCCCCGAGGACCACCCATTCCTCGTCCAGGGCGCCTTCGAACGGCGTCGCTCGGAGAGAGAGGCGTACGCGGGCTGCTGCGTTGCCCGTGCTCGCGAGGAGAAAGCGGAGGGCGATCGGCGTGCCCGCCACAGCATAGCGCGGGGCCTCCAACAGATCGAGGCGCACGCCGTAGCGTGGACGCACGGCCACCTGCAACGTCGCTTCTGCCTGTTCTTGGATTTGAGTCTGCGCGACGAAGCGCACGGCGTATGGCCCGGGGGGCGCCGAGGCCGGGACACGAAGGCTGACGAGGCGAAGCGCCCGCCCCTGTGCAGGCACGTCGAAGGCCACGGGTGGCGCGACGAACTGCCAGCCCTCTGGAATCGTCACGGTGGACCGAAACCGACGGGGCTCGTCGGCGTGGTTGAAGACCGAGAAGGCGACCGTCGAGACGCCTCCGGCCTCGGCCTCGGCCTGGACCGGCCCTTCCGCACGCACCTCGACCTGCGGCGTCTCGTCAGACGGCGCCGCAGGTCCCTGCGCGACAGCTCCCGATGCCGCGCAGACCAGCCCTATGAGAAGGAAAATCCGCGCCACAGGAGTCTATCAGAGTTCGAGGGTGTATTGTGCGCCGAAAGCCTCGTCGCCTTCCGTCTCAATCACGAGCAGCGCCTCGTAGACCCCTGGAGCCACACCTTCCAGTGGCACGCGATGCCGGAACGAGGTGCCCGGGTAGATTCGCGCCGCCGAGCCCTCGAAGCGGCCGACGGACTCGCCCGCCGCATCGAAGAGATCGAGGTACACGCGCGTGTCGCCCAGCCGGGTGCCGATGTTCTCGACATCGACCTGCAACTCGCGCGCGCCATCGGGGGCACCGGCGAGTTGCGCCGAGGGAATGGCGAGATCGGTGACGCCGGTCTGCACGATGTGCGTCGCCACCTGCACGCCGTAGCGGATGCGGCGCTCGACGGCGAACTGATGGTCGCTGTCGCCCCCGAGAATCGACTCGGCGGACTCGCGTGGGATGCCCTCCACCATGAGCATGGACCAGAACGTGCCGTCGAGCGTGTCGTCCTCAGGAACGGTTACGAGAAAGGGCACATCGAGCGCGCCCTCCGGCGGGATGGTCACCTGCGACGCGCCGAAGGCAATCCATCCGGCGTTCGAGCGCTCGCTCGTGCCGGGCTCGTCGTACCAGTTGGCGCCCTCCGCGTTGAAGCGGTAATCAGTCAGGTAGAGACGGACCTCCTGCTCGGTATCCGTCGAGTTAGCGATGGAGACGAGTCCTTCGTAGGTGCTGCCGCGCGCGGCTTCGCGGTCGAGCGAGAGCGGCGTCGTGACGTAGACCTGGGCCTGCGCCGAGGCCGAAACGAGCAGCAAGGCAAAGCTGAGGAGCGAAAGGGAGCGGGTCATGGTCGAAGGCGGAGGGTGAGACAACGACGACGGTTACTGGTAGGTGAGCGTGTAGGTAACGACATGGACATCGGTCCCGGCGCCGTCGTCAGGCGAGGCCGCGGCCTCGAAGGTGAGGTCGGCAGAGCCGCGCCAGGGCGCCCAGATGTTGTAGATGAGGTCCTGTGCGAAGCGCCCATCCACAAGCTCCACGGTCCCAGCGGGGCGGGCCGTGCCGCGCACGTTTGTGGGCGTCACGCGCAGGGCGTAGCGCTGGCCGGGGGCAAAGGTGCTGACGGTGATCTTGTCCCGGCGAAAGTCGAACCGGCGGCTGCGCCACGAAAGCGCTCCCGAGGCGACGGCCCGAAGCGAATCATCCACCGAGGGCAGCAGTGTCAGCGAAAGCGATGCGGGCGAGGCCGACACCGAGGACGGCTGCCCATGGGCCGAAGCGGCACACATGGCCGTCAGCATCAGAAGGGAGAGGACCAGGACCTGCTGGCGGTGCATGTGTCCTTGGGGGGAAAGCCCGGCCCCGCGCACGCTGTGCGGCGAAGCCGGGCTGAGGAAACGCGATGCGCGCGTGCGCTTACTCGTCGGCAATCGTGTAGGTGATCGTCCCCGAGTAATTGCCCGCGGCGAGGGTCGCCGGGGCCTTGGCCGTGTAGGAGATCCCGAGGCCGGAGGCCTGAACGGTCGCCACGCCGGTCACGAGGTCGCGTGCCGTCGCGGTGAGCCGCTTCTGTCCCGCACTGGTCGCTCCGCCGGGCGCGGCGAGCGACGTGTAGAGGACGACCTCGTCGAAGGCATCGACGGTAATCGCACCCGTGATCTTGTTGGCGGCCGTGTTGACGAACACCGAATAGGACGACGACGCATCGGTAGCCGTGAGGCTATCACCGACCGTGGCCGGTGCTGCGAGGGTCATGGAGAGACTGGCCGGAATCACGTCCAGCAGCTCGACACTCGGCACGGTGACATTGATCGTCTGTGTGTCCGATTGAGCAAGCGCGCTCGGCGCAATGAGTAGCGCGCCGAAGGCGAGAAGGAGGAAATAACGCATGGTGTTGGAGTTGGTTGGGGGGTGAAGGGGCCCTGGGGGCCGCTTCCGGTCGCGCCGTGCCCCCCAAAGGCAGTTCCAAGTCGGGCGCCTCCCGCGTCCGGCAGCGTGCGCACCAGCCAAACCCTTTGTTAGCGGGTCGTTCTCGTCCTCCTTAAGCCGTCTCTTCTCTTTTTCTCCCTGCCGGGTACCGTTACCCCAGGCGACTACGGCATTTCGATTTGGAACCCATACCGGTCATTGCGCCCCGTTCGGCGCTTCTCGGTCCCCCGTTCGGGCAGGTATTCGTCCCGCTGCCGGCGAACCGGGAGTCAAGCGCTGTGTTCACCTGGAACTCGCACCCGCTTGGACTGCAAGGGCTGGGGGCTTCGTACCTTTCGGGGGCCCCCCTTCCCTCCCCATTTCTCCATCCTGGCTGTATGCCTACGCCTCCGACCACGTTCGGCACCCTGGACCTCAGCGCGCTCGCCGAAGCGGAGCGCCTCGCATTCTACGGCGCCCTCTTCGCCATGTCGGCCGCTGACCGCTCGATGGACGCGAGCGAAACCGACCGCATCTTCGAATCGCTCGACCTGAGCGACGTGTCGCCGGAGGGCCGCAAGCGCGTCCTTGCCCAGGCGATTCATCCGCCACCGTTGGAGCGCTGTGTGCTCGCGCTCAAAGATGCCGGCCTAGCCATCCGGCGCGGCCTGATGCTCAACCTGATCGACATCGTCCTGGCCGACGAGTCGATCGAGCCGGGCGAGCACCTCGGCTTGCATCAGGCTCGCCAGATCCTTGACCTCTCGCGCGATGAGGTCGCCGAGTTGCACAATGTGGCGTATGCCGTGCAGCAGGCCGGTACCGTCACCCGCCCGATTGGCCTGCCGAACGAAAGCGCCTGAGTGCCCATGCTGCGCGTCTGCCTGTGCCTGCTGGTCGCCGTCGGTACCGCAAACGGAGCCCGTGCGCAGGCGCCTGACTCGACGGCGACGCCGCCCTCGCAGCAGGGCCCGTACTTCGTGATGACGGGCAGCTTCGCCAACAAAGCGGCGGCCCAGGCCTACGCGCAGCGCCACGACGGCTGGGTCCTCCCGACGAACCTCTACAGCGCCCTGACTCCGGGCCTGTTTGCCGTGGTGCATGGCCCCTTCGGCGAGCGCGCCGATGCCGAGGTCGCGCTCACCACCATCCAGCGGACGCAGCCCGAGGCGTACGTCCGGCGCGGGGGCTATCCATATCTCCTTCCCGAACTCGGCCCCCCTGGGCTCCTCGCTGCCTTCCTAGGCAGCGTGCAGGTCCGTGAAGTGGATCACGCCTCCCCGTGCGCCCCAGCCGAGGCCCACCTCGCCGTGGCCTACATCGCCCCGGCAACGCCTGACCGTCCGGAGGTGGAGATCGGGCGCGTTTGGCTCATCGAGCGCACCGGCGAAGTGATTCCCGTCCGCCCCTGTTCCGACTGATTTCTTTCTCCCTGTCGTCTACATGGGCACGCATCACAATCCCCGGTTTGAGCAACTCGTGGACCAGGCGCGGGCGCGCATCACCGAGACCGATGTAGCAACCATCCGAGCCCGCCAGGAACGCGGGGAGGCGTTCACGCTCATAGACGTACGGGAGGAGAGCGAATGGCAACGCGGCCACCTGCCGGCAGCGGTGCATCTGGGCAAGGGCATCATCGAGCGCGATGCCGAGACGCACTTCCCCGACCTGAATACGCCGCTCGTGCTCTACTGCGGCGGGGGCTACCGCTCTGCGCTCGCGGCCGAAGCGCTCCAACGCATGGGCTACACCAACGTGGCGTCGATGGATGGCGGCTACCGAGGCTGGACCACGGCCAGGCTGCCCATCGTCACCCCGGACGCTCAGTAGCGTCGTCGTCGGGCCGAATGTGAGACCCGTACCGGTTGGCGTAAACCTGCGTGAACTCGGCCCCGACCAGCACGATCAGCGCCGTGTAGTAAATCCAGACAAGAATTAGGGCGAGGGTACCTGCTGCACCGAACGCGGAGCCGGGATCGCTCCGGCCGAGGTAGAACCCGAGCCCCCATTTACCGAGGGTGAAGAGCACGGCCGTCGCCAGGGCGCCGATGCCTACGTCGCGCCACGCGATCTCGGCATCCGGTAGCGTCTTGAAGAGGACGGCGAAGAGCCCCGCCGTCACCCCGACGGACACGACGAGGTTGACCAGTTGCCAGATCACGGCGGGGATGCCCAGCGGCAACGCGCTGCCGAGCCCCTCACTGAGCATCGCTAGGGCCGTACTGATGGCCAGCGACACGAGCAGAAAGAACGCGAGCGTGAGCACCATTCCGAACGAGAGCACGCGCTTGAAGAGGCGCGCGCGGAGCCCGCTGGCCTGCTCAGGTTCAACCGCCCAGGCGCGATTGATGGCCTTCTGAAGCGCACCGAAGGCCCCCGTTGCGCCGAGCAGTAGGGTGAGGAAGCCCACGACCTTGGTCCACGGCGATGCGCCGAGGTCACTCGCCTCCTCGATCATGGTCTCGATGGCCGTCGCCCCTTGCGCCCCGACGAGCCCACCGACCTGTCCCAGCAAGGCCTCCCGCACGGCCTCGGGTCCGGCGATGAGGCCCGCCACGGCAACCAGTATCACGAGCAGCGGCGGGAGCGAGAAGACGGTGTAGTAGGCCAGGGCCGCACTCAGGCTCGGCAGATCATCTTCCCCGACCTCACGGAATGTGGTCTTGATGAGGGCGAAGGCGGCATACCCGATGCGTTTCATGGAGGGACAGGGAGTGTGAGAGGCGACATGCAGAAAGGCATCATGCCTACG
>JABDIZ010000316.1 GCA_013003465.1 Rhodothermaceae bacterium | reverse complement strand
CCGGTGGACGGGTATGGCCCTAAAGAACCTGGCAGAGTTCCACCTGGAAACCGGAGACATCGCGGTCGCGGAACGCCTCTTTCAGCGCATGCGTGCCATCTCCGACGAGACGCTCGATCCCGGCCATTCTTTCCACGCGGTACCCTTGCTGGGGCTTGGGCGGGTAGCCTTGGCGCAGGGGCGTGCGGTTGAGGCCGAACCGTTGTTGCGGGAAGCCCTTGCCATCCAAGAGGAGCATCTCGGACCAGACCACCAACGAACGGCCGAAGTGCAAACCTGGCTCGGGGCGAGCCTGACTGCGCAGGGACGACCTGACGAGGCGCAACCGCTCATAGAAGCCAGTGCCCGCTTCGGGGAGGGTGAGGCGCGCCGCTCCATCCAGCGAGCCATCCGCGCGAATCAGGCGGCGTTCCGAGCCGCGCAGCGTAGGTAGCACGCAGTGGTGGGTCTTTCACCGCAGCAATGTCACCCGCTGCGTCTGCACCGCACCCCCCGCTTCCATCCGCATGAGGTAGCGCCCGCTCGGCAGCCCGCGTGCCTCGAAGACGACCGCGTGCTGCCCCGGCGCGTGGTCGTCGTCCACCAGCACGGCCACCTGCCGCCCGAGCGCGTCGAAGACGGTCAGGCGGACGGGTCCGGCCTCCGGCACGTCGTAGCGCACGGTCGTGGCCGCGTTGAAGGGATTGGGAGAGGCCGACAGCAGCGCGAACGTGCTGGGCAGACCCGAAGCCTCGGGCTCGGCGGCGACAGGGCTCGCGCCCTGATGCCACAACTGCGAACGATCCAGCGCGACCACGCCACTGTTCGACTCAAACACACCGTAGAGGGCGTGGACTAGCCCGGCGCGGATGGCGCTGTTGACGCGTTCGTCGGGCGCGCCTACCGCGAGGTCGTCCGCGCCATCGTTGTCGAAATCACCACCGGCCAGGGCGGATCCCCAGCGGCCGTCCGGGTCGCCCTCGCCCTCGATCCCGGCATCGTCCTGGGTGAACAGCGGCGTTTCGGCAGCGGGATCCAGTCCACCGGATCCCCCGGCGATGACCAGCACCGCACCACCGCTATCACTGTTAGGCGCGTTTCCGGCCTGGCCGGTGAGGCCGATGGCGAGGTCGTCGGCTCCGTCGCCGTCGTAGTCGCCCCCCGCGAGGGCGTAGCCGAACCAGTCGTAGTCCTCCGGGGTGCCGGGGATGCCCGCCGTGCCCTCGGTGAAGTACTGCGCGCTCGCTGCCGAAAGCCCCGCTCCCGATCCGAAGAAGACGTTCACCGCGCCCGGATCGAACAGGCCGCCGTCGTCCTCTTCTGCCGCCCCGATGGCGAGGTCGGCGAACGTATCGTCGTTGAAGTCCCCGACGGCCAGGGCGCTGCCGAAGTGATCGCCCACTTCGGCTTCGCTGCCCATCCCTCCGGCGTCCTGGGTCCACAACTGGCTGCCTGCTGCCGAGAGCCCCGCGGTCGTTCCGTAAAGCACCGCGACACCCCCGGCCTGCACGTCCCCGCCCACCGTCTCATCGGGAATGCCGATGGCAAGATCGGCGAAGGTGTCCCCGTCGAAATCGCCTGCGGCCAGGGCGTAGCCGAACTGATCGTTGTCTTCGGGCGTGCCGGTGCCTGTGCTCGTTTGTGTCCAGACCTGCGCATCGGTGGCGGCCAAGCCGCTAGCGGTTCCATAGATGGTCATCACCGCGCCCCGGTTGATTCCGCCAACGCTCTCCGCCGCGGCCCCCACGGCCAGGTCGTCGAAGCCGTCGTTATCGAAGTCCCCCGTGGCGACCGCCCAGCCGAAGCGGTCGTCGTATTCGGCGACTTCTCCGATGTCGTCTTCCGTCCAGAGTTGATTCCAGGCGGCCTGAAGGCCGTCGGCCGAGCCGTACAGGACGTTCACCGCGCCAGCCCACTCTACAGTGCCTACGCTGTCGTACGCCACCCCAATGGCGAGGTCGTCGTAGGCGTCGCCGTCGAAATCGCCGACGGCGAGGCTGTGCCCGAACCAGTCGTTGAGGTCGCCCTGGCCCAGGATGCCGTCTTCGCCCTGGCGCCAGAGGGCGTTGCCCGGCACGGCGAGCCCGCCAGGCGCTCCATAGATCACGTTGACCGCGCCCGACTGGATGGCCGGACCCGGCAGAAAATCGAAGGGCGCCGAGACGGCGAGGTCGGCATAGCCGTCGTTGTCGAAATCGCCCGAGGCCACGGCGTAGCCGAAGCGCTCCCCGGCCTGAGGGAACCCGACGACTTGCGCGCCCACCGACGAGGTGCACGCGAGGAGCAGGAAGACGACGGAGTAGGCCCAACAGGACGGAGTGGATGGCATGGGATCGCAGTGGTTGTACGGAGGGGCGGAGGACCCGTCCCTGCTAGCGCAGCAGGGTCACGCGCTGGGTGTGCACAGCACCGCCTGCCTCCAGGCGCACGAGATAGAACCCGCTCGGTAGGCCGCGCGCCTCGAAGGCCACCGCGTGCTGCCC
>JABDIZ010000312.1 GCA_013003465.1 Rhodothermaceae bacterium | reverse complement strand
GAGATGTACGAGCTGGTGGAGGGCGCTCGCGAATCCACTCCTCAAGATCGCTGGACCCGATGCGCTGGAACACTACGCCGAAGCGGCGCGCGACCTGCTGCGCGCGATCGAGGGGGACGACGATGAGTGACGAGCCCGTACCGGCGGAAACCGCGGACGAAACGCTCCTCGGTGGACTCGGCTGGCCTGACCATGACAACCACCGGCACTTCTGGATGATCGTTAGTCATGGACTCTGGGCAATTTGCGTTCTGCTGATACAGATCAGAGATGAACTGAGGAAGAGCAACGATGAGTGACCCCAAGCCCAAAACCAAGGCTCCCACCGATGCCGCCCTCATTGCAGACGCGGCAAAGCGCTCCGAGCAGATCGCGAACGCGATCCGCGAGATACAGGGCGCGACCCGGGCACTCTTGCAGGCTGGGCTAACCCGCCGCGCGCTCGTGGTACTGATTCAGGACCGCACCGTAGGCATCGGGAAAAAAGAAATCGGAATCATTCTGACGGCGCTGGAGGATCTCGGGCACTTCGTCGAGCCGACGGCGCAGGAGGCCCCCGACGATGAGTGACACACTCAGAGGAACCGCTGCCCCCAGGTCCACGCCCCGCCGCTCGTAGGCGCTGGATCGAGCCACCACTTCCGCTCGGCATCGCTCATCGCTGAGATCCGAGGCCGCATCCGATCGCGCATCCGAGCGGCCCGCTCACGAGACTTCTGGAGGCGCCGGCGCGCCTTGGCCCTGCTCTCTTCGCTGTAGCGCGAACTGGTCTGAGACAGAAGCGGCTTGCACACCGCGCACACGCGGTACGTCGCCGGTGTGCCGTCCTTCTTGCGCGTGCGATACGCAACGTGCCCCTCGCGGTGCCCGTACTTGCATTCGTAGTCTGGATCCAGGCAGACGACTGCAGGGCGGCGTTTTACCTTCCCCACAGCCGGATCTCGTCGAGCTCGCACGCGGCGTCGGTCACGTCGCCCCAGTCGGGCATATGCGCCGGATCCCAGACCTGCAGCCGGTTCTCGTTCTGGCACTCCATCCGCACGGTGCCCGGGATCAGGTGCAGGGTGCCCGCCGCGCCGTTGCCGCCGTCGAAGCGGTAACAGGTCGCAGGCTGCGCCACGTGGCACAGCGTGAGCCCGCCGCTCTTCGTCGTCTGCGCACACAGCTTCAGCGTGCGGATCTTGCGGGGCTGGGGGATCGGGTCATACGGATCGGGAGGCGGATCGCTCTCGCACGCCAGGTCCGCGTTCTGCGCCCACCACGCGGCGCTGCCGGTGTAGTAGAGGTCGGACTCGAGCGGTGCGGGCCGCTGAGCGGTGCTCGGGATGGTGGCGCAGGTGGCGCCGAGCAGGAGCGGGGCGAGGAGGGCGAGAAGTGTGCGCAAGGTGCGGACCCCGAGCGTGATGCGGTACGCCGGGGCCCGACCTTCAACCTGCCGGGAGAGGATCAACGCCCTTGCAACCCTCATCGTAGCACCGCCGCCAGCCCTGCACCGCCCACTCCGAACGCGGCGACATCCAGCCATCGGCGCCAGCCGCGTAGGGGCCACATCCACCCATCGTCACCGCGGATCCGGTGCGAGACATCCTCGCGGAGGATGCCCGCCCAGATTGCCGTCAGAGCGGCGATCGCGATGGGATCGGACACGTAGACCGCAGCGGCTGCGAACGGCAGAGAGGCCGCTACGTGCGCCGCCTGATCCCGCACCTCGCGTTGCCAGGGGGTCAACGCGGCCACGGCCACTCCACGATCTGTCGCCACTCGGAATCGAGGAAGACGAGCGAGCGCGGGATTTTATCGGGCCACGCCTCGCCGCTCGCCGC
>JABDIZ010000303.1 GCA_013003465.1 Rhodothermaceae bacterium | reverse complement strand
CCGATGCAGTCGGTCAGGAGGACCAGGGGGAAGAGATAGGCGAGTAGCTTCCGCATCATCGTCAGGCGCTCCGCCGTGCTTTCCATTCGAAGGCTTTGCCACGCAGCAGGCGCACGGCGTCGCCGCGCCGCATCGCCCGGCCCAGTGCGGCCCAGCGCCTCCCTTCGCGCCGCAGCCGCAGCCCGAGCAACCGTGCCTGCTGCCATACCCCCGACTCCGCTTCGGCGAGCCGTTCGTAGCCATACCGGTCGAGCGCCCCGCCTGCGAGTGCCTCGTAGGCTTCGATTTCAGCAGGCCGCAGGTCTCGCTGCCACTGCACCGCCTTCGCCGGGTTGAGGTCGCCCGCAACGTTCGTGTGGAGGTCGTGGTAGCTGTGCCCGATCTGGTGCTCGACGAACGCGGCACGCGTTCCGCTCCGCTCCCGCCCTGACTCCGAGACGCCCAGCGTTTCGAGGATGCCCGCGAGGGCGGCCTCCGCGTCGGTCAACACGTCCTCATAGCGCGTGGTGGCAACCGGTAGTCCGTCGAACGCGTCGACGAGGTCGATCTTGCGCTGCCAGTTGCAGGCGGCGCGAACGAGGTCGGCATCCATCACGTCTTGCTCGCCCGTGCGCAGGGCGTAGCCTGACGGCGTCGTCCGCTTCGAGCGGAACACGGCGCGCCCGTCGCGGACGAGGTGCAGCATCGTCGCCTCGGGGAACACCGTCGCGAGCGCATCGAGGTGGTAGTGCAGACGGGGGCCCTTGACAACCCACGCCTCGGCCTCAGGCGCGTGCGTCTCGAAGTAGTGCCGAACGAGGGCGTGCAACGCTGCCTCCCGCGAGAGGGTCTCGCCCTGCCTCCGCAGCGCCGCCGCCACTGTCTCACGGTCGAGGGCCAGCTCGGCGAAGCGGGTTTCGGTGTAGAGATACGCCACGAGTTCGGACACCCCGAGAACGCCGCGTCGCGCCGGGACCTCCAGCACTGCCGGCACGAGGTCGGTCTCGTGCGAGACGGCCACGCCCGCACGCTCGCTCAGAAGCGCCGAGAGCAGCGTAGAACCAGAGCGGTTGTCGTAGAGCAAGAACGCAAGCTTTCTCATGGGGACACCTCCGGCTCGCTGAACCACACGCTACGCAGCAGGCCCGGCGTCCACACGGTCGCAATCCGTTCGGTGACCCACACATAGGCGACGGCAGCGACATTGAAGAGGATGAGCGAGGCGCTCGTCGCCACTGCTGCACCGTTGATCCCGAAGCGCGGGATCAATACGTAGCTGAGCGCGATGCTTGCCACGACCACGATAAAGGAGATGACCTGATAGGCCACCTGCCGTCCCGTCATTTGCAGGAATACGCCGACGCTGCCCGCGAGCGCACTCGCCAGCATGCCCGCAGCGATGATGCGAAGCGCTGTCGCGCCCTGCACGTACTCCGGTCCGAAGAGACCCAGCACGAAGCCGGGGGCGGCGACAAGCAGAAGGAACAAGGGCGCGGCGCACAGCGCCGCGGCGGTCGTGGCGTACCCGATGAAGCGTTGGAGCCTCATCCGGTCCTGCCTCAACTCGGCGAATTTGGGCGCGGCGATGCTGTTGACCGCGCCGAGCGGGATGATGATGAGCGCTGCCAGCTTGAAAGCTATGTCGTATACCCCCACCGCGGTCTCGTCGAGAAACGCCCCGACCATGATCGTGTCGATCCACCCCTTCAGGAAAATCATCGAGTTGGCGAAGAGCAGCGGGAAGGCCGTGGTGAGGAGCAGCCTCACCGGGTAGCTGGGTCCCGTAGCCGCTGCACCGGGAAGCCTGGCGATGGTCCAG
>JABDIZ010000291.1 GCA_013003465.1 Rhodothermaceae bacterium | reverse complement strand
CCCGTCTCTTCCTCGACCCCGTCTCGAACGACCGCGAGCGGGCGGCCCGGAAGTATCAGCTCTCCGATGACTACCGCTGGTGGGTCATTCCCACGGCCGTTGGTGTCGCAGGGATCGCGCTCGCGCTCGGGCTGCGGGACATCGGCGGCGGTGGCGTTCTGCGAGCGCTGGAGCGCGCGGATGTACGCGACGATGGCCCAGCGGTCGTCCGGGCTCACTTCATGGCCGTAGCTCGGCATCGAGCGGACGCCGTTCGCGATGACGTTGTAGAGGTAACCGTCTGCAACGCCGCGCAGCAGATCGGTGTGGTAGCTCGGCGCAGGCACATAGCCGTAGCCCTGGCCGCCGTTGCCGGTCATGATGATGCCCCGCCCGTCACCAGCGAGGCCGTGACAAACCGAACAGTAGATCTCGTAGCGCTCCTGGCCGCGCGCCAGCAGCGCCTCCGTCACAGGCACCGGGCTGGTTGAGACGAACGCCCCGGATGGGTTACGCCCGAGGGTGAGGTCCGCGTTCTGCGTCGTCCGCAACTGACCGCGCGCTACGGTGCCCGGCACCGGCATCCGCATGGCTGCGCCATCGGCGAAGAACGGATTGGGCTCCTGCTCCTCGAACCGCTGCTGGTAGTCCATGTTGCGGTTGAGGTGAATCGGCGGCTCCTCGGACGTCATGCCGCGGCAGCCCGCCAACGTGAGCGTGCCGACGAGGCCAATCAGAAGAAGATGAGGGGTACGAATCATGGCGCGGGGCACGCTAAGCAGCCGTGGTAAGGTCAATGGACTCGGCTCCGTCGTGGTCGAGGTACTCGATGGCGAGCGCACCTTCCTCGGCGAGCGCTGCCGCCGTCGCATCCCGGTCGAACTGACTGTCGCTGGCCTCAATGTGGAGGAAGAAACCATCGTCGCTGGCGCGGCCGATGCGCTCGGAGTGGAAGAGCGGGTTGTAGGGGCGCGGCAGACCGTTGAGCGCCAGCATCCCGGCCACAGCCGTCAGCGCCGCGAACAGCACCGTCAACTCGAACATGATGGGCACGCTCGGCTCAATGGCGAAGAGCGGCTTGTTCGAGATGTTGATGGGGTAGCCCTGGAACGGGGTCATCAGCCAGTCGGGCTGGCTGCCCGCACTCGTCCACCACTGGAGGAAGTAGCCGAGGGCGCAGCCCGTCAGGCCGCCGATGAAGACCATGTAGCCAAGCTTGGACGGACCGAGGCCCATCGCGCGGTCCATCCCGTGGACCGGGAACGGCGTGAACGTGTCGAGGCGCGAATAGCCGCGCTTGCGGAGGTTCTCGACGGCGTGCATGAGCGCGCCGGGGTCCGAGAACTCGGCCAGTAAGCCGACGTTGCGGTCAGCGAGGCGTTTGCGGAGGGCGTCAAACATGGGGTCCGTTCGGGTCGTCCGTCTCGGAGGCGGCGGTGGAGTACGGCACGGCGGGCGCCGGGCTTGCCTCAACGGGCTCGAGCGTGTGCCCGTCGCCGTGGGCGTGGTCGTAGAAGTGCGGGTCGGCCTGCGGCATGACGCCCTTCACCTCGGCGATGGCGACCATCGGCACGAAGCGGAGGAACAGCAGGAAGAGCGTGAAGAAGAGGCCGAAGGAACCGAGGTACATCGCCAGGTCCCAGAACGTCGGCGAGAAGTAGTCCCACGACGACGGCAGATAATCGCGGTGCAGCGAGGTCACCGTGATCACGAAGCGCTCGAACCACATGCCGACGTTGACCACAATCGAGATCACGGCCATCAACGGAATCGAGCGGCGGAACCGCTTGACCCAGAAGAGCTGCGGCAGAATCAGGTTGCAGCTCATCATGATCCAGTAGGCCCACGCGTAGTCACCGAAGGCGCGGTTGCGGAAGGCATACTGCTCGTAGACGACGCCGGAGTACCACGCCATGAAGAACTCCGTGATGTACGCGAACCCGACGATGGTGCCGGTCAGCAGGATCACGATGTTCATCTTCTCGAGGTGGTCGAGCGTGATGAGGTTCTCCAGGTTGTAGACCTTGCGGGCCGCCAGCATCAGCGTCACCACCATCGCGAAACCCGAGAAGATGGCGCCCGCGACGAAGTAGGGCGGGAAGATGGTCGTGTGCCAGCCCGGCACAATGGACACGGCGAAGTCGAAAGAGACGACCGAGTGGACCGAGAGTACGAGCGGCGTGGCGAGGCCCGCGAGGATCAGGTAGGCACGCTCATAGTGGCGCCAGTGGCGGTTCGAGCCCGTCCAGCCGAGGGCGAAGAAGCCGACAATCTTGGCGCGGAGCAGCCGGCCCGCCTTCACGGCGCGGTCGCGGAGCGTAGCCAGATCTGGAATGAGGCCGACGTACCAGAAGAGAAGGGAGACCGTCCCGTAGATCGACACCGCGAACACGTCCCAGAGCAGCGGACTCTTGAACTGCGGCCACATCGCCATCTGGTTCGGGATGGGCAGCGTCCAGTAGATCGCCCACACCCGGCCGACGTGGAACGTCGGGAAGAGGAGCGCACAGGCCACGGCAAAGAGCGTCATCGCCTCCGCCGAGCGGTTAATGGAGGTGCGCCAGCGCTGCCGGAACAGGAAGAGGATGGCCGAGATCAGCGTCCCCGCATGGCCGATACCGACCCACCACACGAAGTTGACGATGGCCCACCCCCAGCCGACCGGCACGTTCAGGCCCCACACGCCCGTCCCGTTCCAGACGAGGTAGGCGACGGCAAGGCCGAGTAGGGCGAGGAACCCCAGGGCCACCGAGAAGGCGAGCAGCCACTGGACGGGCGTCTTCTTCTCGGTATGGCCCGCCACGAGGTCGGTGACGTCGTGGAACGAGAGGTTGCCGCGCACGAGGGGCGCGTCTTCAAGCGTCTTGGGGACGCCGTCGTGAGGGGCAAGCGTGGTAGCCATGCTCAGGGTTGGAGCGTGGTCGAATCAGTGCAGGCGAGTTCCGTCAGGCGGAGCGCCCCTGCTGGAAAGGTCAAGCGCCAGCGGGCATCGCCGCGGCGTGCTCGTCAACGACGGCCTCGACCGCCTCCACGAGACTCGGGTTGGGGTTGCGCAGGCGCGCGAGGTAGCTCGTGCGCGGCTTCACGTTGAGTTCAGGCAGCACTTCGTAGGCGCGCGCGCTCTGCTTGCTGCGCACCACGGCGGCCTCAGCATCGGCGATGTCGCCGAAGACAATGGCGTCGGCCGGGCATGCCTGCTGGCAGGCGGTCACCACCTCGCCATCGCGGACCGGCCGGTCTTCGATGTGCGCGTACTGCTGCACGCGGCGGACGCGCTGCACGCAATAGGTGCACTTCTCCATGACGCCGCGGAAGCGCATGGTCACATTCGGGTTCTGCGCCATCTGCACTTGGACCGGCAGGTCTTTGGTCCAGTTGTAGAAGTTGAAGCGGCGCACCTTGTAGGGGCAGTTATTCGAGCAGTATCGCGTACCGATGCAGCGGTTGTAGGTCATCTCGTTGATGCCATCGGGCGAGTGGCTCGTCGCGGCCACGGGGCAGACCGACTCGCATGGCGCGTACTCACAGTGCTGGCACATCATCGGCTGGACGACCATGCCGGGGTTGCTTTCGTCCCCGGTGTAGTAGCGGTCGAGGCGGAGCCAGTGCAGCTCGCGCCCGCGCCCCACCTGATCCTTGCCGACAATCTGGATGTTGTTCTCGCTCTGGCAGGCAACGACGCACGCGTTGCAACCGGTGCACGCGTTGAGGTCGATCGCCATCCCCCACTGGTTGTCCGAATACATCGCGTTGGCGATGCGCGGGTCCTCGTTGGCGGCGCGGTCCTCGGTCCAGAGCGGCGGGAAGGCTTCCCAGGGCGTCTCGGAGATGTAGTGGTCTTCGTCCTTGGCGAAGTCGCGGTCTTCGAGGTACGTCGCCAGCGTCGCCATCTGGACGATGTGGCGGCCCTCCATCGAGCCGTGGTCCTGCGTGGTGACGAGCAGGTAGTCGTCAGGCACAGCGGCGACCGTCGCTGACGTGAACGCCATCGCGGCAAAGGGGCGCAACGGCGCCACGTTCACGCCGACGTCGTTCGAGAGTGGGCCGGGCCGGTAGACATCCGACTCGGCATCGCCGGGACGCATCCACTGGTTCAGCCGCGCGAGCACGTTCCGGTCGGTGACCTGGCGGTCGGTTTCCAGTTCGCGGCCATAGCCGAGGGCGACGGTGATCGAACCGTCGGGGTGGCCGGGCTGCACCCAGACGGGAAGACTGGCCTCCTGCCCCTCCACGCTCACCATAACACGGTCGGCGTAGAACTTTCCGGCTTCGATCTCGGTCTCCACACCGAGCGCCGTGGCCGTCGCGGGGCTCATGATGGCGGCGTTGTCCCAGACCATCTTGGTCACGGGGTGCGGCAGCTCCAGCATCCAGGCGTTGTTCGAGAATCCGCCGTCGTAGACCTTGGGCGAGACGCGAAAGACGACCTCCATATCGCCCTCGGCCACCACGGGGAGCCGGGCCAGGTCGGGCGCAGAGGCGCCACCGCCTGCGGCCGCATAGGCCGTCCCGGGAACGAACCCGTCGTGGAGTGCCGTGCGCCATGCGTCCTCGGAGCCGAGTTGACCGTTAAGGGTCTCGCGGACGAGGTCGTAGCCGCCCGTGAGTTGACCCGTCGCCAGCAGGCTGAGGACCTCGATCTCGGAGTGCGCGTCGTCGTAGAGCGGGGCGATGAGCGGCTGGATAACGGAGAGCGTGCCGTCGTAGGCGCGGCCATCGCCCCAGGCTTCGAGGTAGTGCGCCTGAGGGATATGCCACGTCGCGCGCTGTGCCGTCTCATCCACATGGAGCCCGACGTGAATCGAGGTCGGAACGTTGGCGAGCGCGTCGGCGAAGTTGAGCTCAGCCGGGAGGCTGTAGACCGGATTGGTGCCGAGCATGAGGAGCGTCTGCACCTGCCCGGCGTCCATGTCGCGGACGAGCGGGAGCAGCGTCTCGGCGAGGGGCTGTACCGGCGCAGCGCCCGTGTCGAGGTAGTCCACGACGGCGTTGCCGAACTGGCCGTTGAGCGCCGCGCAGAGCGCGTGCACTTCCGGCGGCTGCGTGGCGCCCGCCACGAAGGCCGCGCGGCCCGAAGCGGCCCGCACGTCCTCAACGATGGCCTGCACCATCGGGCTCAGGGCGAAAGCCTGCGCGCCCCGTGAGCCAGAACCTGCGCCGAGGCCCTCCGCTACAGCGGCGGCGAGGTGCGCCACATCGGACGCACGGAGCGCCATGCGGTGGTCGGCCATGCCGCCCGTAATGGAGTACTGGCTCTCGGCCGCGTAGAGGCGGCTCATCGTGCCGCGCTCATCTACGCGGCGGCTCGCGGCGTACTCGCGGTTGTTCCAGACCGTGTTGGTGTCTTCTGCGCCGAGGAAGTCGGCGTCGAAGGAGACGATCACATCGGCGCCGGAGAAGGTGTAGCGCGGGCGCAAGGGGCGGCCAAAGGCCTGTTGGGTGCCGAGCGCGCACGGATCGTCGCCGTGCGGGTGGAGCGTGACCCAGCGGACGCCGGGGAAGCGCTGCTCGAACTGCTGCCGCACGCGCTCCTGCGTCGGAGAGGACGACGGCGCGGCGAGAACGGCCATCGAACCGCCGTCGGCACCCAGGCCACGCACAGCGGCGACGAACTCAGCCCACGTCGAAGGCGCCATCGTGCCCTCAGCGCCGCGATGCAAGACGACCTTCGACCGGTCGGGGTCGTAGAGATTGAGGAGGCTCGCCTGCGCGAATGCGTCCGTTTTGCCTCGACTGACGGGGTGCTGCGGGTTGCCCTCGATCTTGGTCGGGCGCCCTTCATAGCTCTGCACGAGGAGGCTGTGCACCACCCCGCCGTGCGGCATCGCCGTGGCATAGAAGTTGGCGAGGCCCGGCACCACCTCTTCCGGCTTGCGGACATAGGGCAGGATCTGCTCGGCCGGACGGCGGCAGCCCGTCAGGCCCGCCATCGCCATGGAGGCGCCAACGACCTTGAGGAAGGTCCGGCGGCTGGGGCCGGGATCACCCGCGAGGTCGTCGGCCTCGGTCGCGCCGGGGAGGAACTCGTTCCGGCGAAGGGCCGCGTAGCCGGGCGCGTCGGTCCGGTCCTCGTAGCTGCGCCAGAGCGGCGGCTGCGCGCCGGAGGTCTCGTCCGCAGCCACATCGGCCGCGCGAAGAACGTCAAGTTCGATCATGCTGGGTGAGCTGGAGGCTGCGGACTGTGAGCTGTGGGCGCGCAGGCCCAAAGCGCATCGGCTCAGAGCCTTAGTAGTGACAAGCGGAGCAGTTCTGCGGCGGCTTGATGCCTTCGGCTTCGATGCGGGCGAGGCTCGCTTCCAGGCGTTCCTGGCGGAGCGCATCGTCGTCCTCGGCGGCGGCTTCGTAGCCCATCTGTGTGACGAGGGCCGGATCGCGGAGGGTGGGCGCCGGATCGCGGTGGCACTCCAGGCACCAGCCCATCGAGAGCGGTTCGACGAGCGAGACCACTTCCATCTGGTCTACGCGGCCGTGGCACGTCTCGCACCCGACGCCGACGTTGACGTGGACGGCGTGCGAGAACTGCACATAGTCCGGCAGGAAGTGCACATTGACCCACTCGATAGGCTCACCCGTGGCCCAGCTCTCGCGCACCGGCAGCAGCTGCACCGACTCGGTGCGGATCTGCGCGTGGCAATTCATGCACGTCTGCGTGGAGGGCACATTGGCGTGCTCGCTCGTCTCGACGAGGTTGTGGCAGTAGCGGCAGTCCATGCCCAGCTCACCCGCGTGGAAGGCGTGGTTGTAGGGCACCGGCTGCTCGGGCTGGTAGCCCACGTCTGTGAACTGGGGCGAGAAGTAGTACCAGATCAGGCCGATGAGGAGCAACCCGCCACCGCCTGCACCGAGGAGCGAGACGACGGGAAGCGCGTTGGCTTTGCGGGGGAAGATCTGCGGCATCGTCGCAGGGGCGTCAGAGCGCGGGCACAGGTGGGTGAGGCAGCGGAAGGCGACTCCGAAAGTAGGAGCGCCGGGCAGAGGGGCGTAGCGAAGATAGCTTGAAACCCCGAAGCGAAATCCACCAAGCGGCTCCCTAGCCGACGAAGTCTCGTCAGATTTCAGCCTGGAGTGAAAGATACGGGCGTGTCCTTCTCCTGGGTAGGCTCGGTGTCTAAAATCGACTCCACACCAACC
>JABDIZ010000290.1 GCA_013003465.1 Rhodothermaceae bacterium | reverse complement strand
CCCGTCTCTTCCTCGACCCCGTCTCGAACGACCGCGAGCGGGCGGCCCGGAAGTATCAGCTCTCCGATGACTACCGCTGGTGGGTCATTCCCACGGCCGTTGGTGTCGCAGGGATCGCGCTCGCGCTGGTCGGCCTCTTCACCGACGCGCCGCGCTTCTTCTACGCCTACCTGATCGGGTGGGTCTTCTGCGTCTCCATCGCCATCGGAGCGCTGTTCTTTGTGATGATCCAGCACATCACGAAGGCGCGGTGGAGCGCGTCGCTGCGCCGCATTCCCGAGTTGATTGGGGCGAATATGCCGCTGCTGGCGCTGCTCGGCATCCCGCTGCTCTTCGGTCTGCACGACCTCTACCACTGGACACACGCCGAACTCTACGACCCGGCCAGCCCGGAGTATGATTCCATCCTCGCGGGCAAGCAGGCGTACCTGAACATGCCGTTCTTCCTCGCTCGGCTGGCAGTCTATTTCCTCGTCTGGTCGTACCTCGGGCGGCGGCTCTACGCGCTTTCCGTCCGGCAGGACACCGAGCCGAACGTCGAGAACACGCTCAAGCTGCGCTTCGTGAGCGCCTGGGGCATCCCGGTGTTGGCCCTCACGACGGCCTTCGCCAGCTACGACCTGCTGATGAGCCTCGACCCGCACTGGTTCTCGACCATCTTCGGCGTCTACTTCTTCGCGGGTGGCTGGCTGGCGAGCCTCTCGCTGATCGTCGTGCTCGGGCTCACGTTCCGCCGCGCCGGGCTGCTCGAATACGAGATCACGACCGAGCACTACCACGATGTCGGCAAGTTCATGTTCGGCTTCGTCGTGTTCTGGACGTACATCGCCTTCAGCCAGTACATGCTGATCTGGTACGGCGACCTGCCCGAGGAAACGCGCTGGTTCATGGACCGCTACACCAATGGCTGGGACGCCGTGACGTGGGGCCTGATCATCGGGCACTTCATTCTCCCGTTCTTCCTCTTGCTGCCGCGCTTCGCCAAGCGCATCCTGCCCTACCTCGCCATCATGGCTGTCTGGCTGCTCGTGATGCATTGGTACGACCTCTTCTGGCAGGCCATGCCGACGCTGTACGCCGAAGCCGGCCACGCGGCAGAAGCGGCCGGGCATGCCGTGGGAGCTGCGCAGCACGGCGAGGCAGTTATCATGGAGGGCACCGTAGACTTCGAGGCTGTGTCGCACTCGGGCTACGCGCGCTTCGCCCTAACGGATTTCGGCGCGTGGCTGGGCCTCTTCGGCCTGTTCCTCGGCGCGACGCTCTGGCGGGCCGGGCGCCACAGCCTGACCCCGTACAACGATCCGTACTACGCCGACGCGCTCCGCTTCGAGAATGTATAATCGCATTGACGAAGTCAACGGGTAGCGCCTGGGAAAGTGCCCGCTAGACGCATTTCACCGCGCTTTCAATTCTGACTGAAAACTGCGGCGCAGGCCGCGCGTTTCTCCGCACGCTGATGGAAGACCGTACGCCCGATACTCCCGACTCGACGCCGGTGCCTGAAGAAGGGCGCCGCCCGGAAGCTGATCCATCCGTTGCGCGGCCCGATCAGGAGGAGCCGAATGGCCCCGTCGAAGGGCTCCTGCATGCTACCGCCACCGAGGTGGCGGCGAAAGTCTCGGACGACCCGGCAGTGGAGGCGGAGGCCGAAGCGCTCGGCGTCGAGGACGAAGGGATTGAGTCGGGTCAGATCATGGGCCTCGTCATCGCGACAATGTTCTCGATCGCCGTGGTGGTGCTCACCATCGTGTTCCTGTTTTATCTCCCGACGCTGAACCAGACAGAGGTGGAGATGGCCGACGTGCCGGGCGAGCGCTACGAGGAGCTGCGCGAGAACCGCGCCGAAGGCCTCGGGCTGATCAGCGCGTACGCGACCGACGCGAACGACCCGACGGTTTTCCGCATCCCCATTGAGGAGGCGATGGAGCAAGTCGCTCGGCAGGCGGGCAGTGCCGATGAAGGCAATGGCCTCGTTTCCCGTACGGACTACAACCTGAGCTGGATCGATGTGAATCCGGTGCCTGCGGCACGCGCGGCGGACGCCTCGGCGGGCCCACTGGGTGGCCCGGTGATGACTCTGGGCGTATCCGATTCGCTCGCCGTTCCCGCGCCAGTGGCTGAAGAGATCGTTGAAGAAACGAGCGAGGTTGTTCCCTCGGAGGAGGAGTAACGCGTGGTGCGCCGTGCCCCTATCGCCCTGTTGCTGGTGACCGTCGCGCTGCTGATGGCCGGGGGAGGCGCAGCACAGCCTTCGCAGCCGCTCGGGATGAACGCCGAGCCGCCGCCTGCGCCTGAGGTCACGGTTACGGAGCAGCTCGGCGCGACGATCCCGCGCGACATCCCGCTCGTCAACAGCGCTGGTGAGGCTGTACAGATCGGCGATTTCCTGGGGCAGGAGCAGCCCGTGGTCCTCGTCTTTTCCTACCACTCATGCCCGATGCTGTGCAGTCTTATCCTCGATGGGCTCGCGCGGGCCGTGGAAGAGACCGACCTCGAGGCAGGCGCCGACTTCGCCGTCGTCAACGTGTCCTTCGATGCGCGCGACACGCCTGCAGTCGCGGCCGAGGTGAAGGCGAAATACGTCGAGCAGATTGGCGCGGCGCAGCCGTCCATCGCAACGCACTGGCACGCGCTGACGGGCACGGAAGCCGACGTACGCCGCCTGGCCGATGAGGTCGGGTTTGGCTATGCGTTTGTGGAGGAGACGGGTGAGTACGCGCACAACGCGGCGCTCATCTTCCTCAGTCCCGAGGGCACCGTCACGCGCTACCTCTACGGGCTCGACCACGCGCCGTTCGACTTCAAGCTGGCGCTCGTGGAAGCGGGCGACGGCACCGTCGGCTCTTCGCTGGACCGATTTCTACTAACCTGCTTCCAGTACGACGCCACGAGCCGGTCGTACACGCCCTACATTCTGAACATCATGAAGCTGGGCGGCGCGCTGCTGCTCGTTGCACTAGCCGCGGTGCTGATCCCCCTCTGGCGCCGCGAGCGTCGCCGCCAAACGACCCCGGACACGCTCGGCCCGCTCGCCGGGCTCACCGACTGATTCTTCCTGCGATGCTGTTCGCCTCAATGCTTTCTGCTCTCCAAGACACGCCTGCGCAAGACCTCGGCCGCACCGAGTTCTTCACCGGCGAGAACGGCCTCTGGCTGCCGCCCCAGTCCTCCACGACGGCACACGAGATCGACTTCGTCTGGAACTTCATTCTCTGGAGCAGCACGATCCTCACGGTTGGCGTCGCCATCGGGATCGTCTACCTCGCGTGGAAGTACCGCCGCCGCTCGCAGGCCGACCGCCCGGCGCCGGTCAAGGAGAGCCCGGTGCTCGAACTGACGTGGTCGATCATCCCGACGATCCTTGTGCTGATCGTCTTCTTCCTCGGGTTCCGGGCCTACGTCAGCACCTCGATCCCGCCGACCGATGCCTACGAGGTCGCCGTAAAAGGGCAGAGTTGGTTCTGGACATTCGAGTACCCTGATGGTACGGTGCTGCAGAACGAACTGGTGGTGCCAGCCGGGCAGCCGATCAAGCTCGTGATGACGAGCCAGGACGTACTGCACTCGTTCTTCGTGCCCGAGTTCAGGATCAAGCACGACGTGGTCCCCAACCGCTACAGCTTTGTCTGGTTCAACGCGCCCGAGGAGGGCGTCTATCAGGTGGTCTGCACGGAATACTGCGGACTGGATCACTCGAACATGGGCGCCGAGATCCGCGTTGTCGGCCGCGACGAGTTCTATACGTTCCTCCAGACTGGCGGGGGCGACGTCAACCTGCCGCCAGCCGAACTGGGCGCGCAGCTCTACACCAGCCGCAACTGCAACACCTGCCACTCCATTGACGGCTCGCCGGGCACGGGGCCGAGTTGGCTCGGAATCTGGGGCGAGCCGCGCCCGGGCAGCGAGTCAGGCGTCGTGGACGACAACTATGTCCGCCAGTCCATCGTCAATCCGAACGCGTACATCGTCGAGGGCTACCCAGGGGCGATGCCGGCCTACGACTTCTTGAGCGATACCGAAATTCGGGGCCTGACTGCGTACATGCGCCAGATCAACGGCGCCGCCACGGCGGCCGACACCAGTCTCGTTCCGGTCGATGTAGCTGCGGATTCGACAGCGGCCACTCCAGACGTCCCCGCCGGGGCGGAAACCGAAGAATGATTGATCGGGTGTTAAGCGCCGAGCCGCGTTGCACCCCCCACTTGCTTAGTCCCTTATGGCGACGCTGACACAGACTGCTCCCTCCACCGCGACCGTGGAAGGCCGCGCCTATCCGGCGGGCCACGCGCCGGTGCACAACTACCTCCGCGAGCCGGGTCCAGGCCCGGACGTGCGCGGCTTCCGGCGCTACTGGGCCATCACTAAGGAGTGGGCCACCACCGTGGACCACAAGCGGATCGGGATCATGTACCTGATCTCGGTGGCGTTCTTCTTTTCCGTCGGTGGGATCCTGGCGCTCCTCGTCCGCGCGGAGCTGTTCACGGTGGGCGAGACCATCATGACGGCAGAGACCTACAACCGCATCTTCACCATGCACGGCGTGGTGATGGTCTTCCTGTTCATCATCCCGAGCATCCCCGCCGCGCTGAGCAACTTCGTGCTGCCGCTGATGATTGGCGCGAAGGACGTGGCGTTCCCGCGGCTCAACCTGATGAGCTTCTACATCTACGTGGCCGGGACGATGCTGGCGGTGGCTTCCATCTGGACGGGCGGCGTGGACACCGGCTGGACGTTCTACACGCCCTACTCGAAAGAAACCGGCACGTTCGTGCTGGCGATGGGGTTGGGTGTGTTCGTGGCGGGCTTCTCGTCCATTCTGACAGGCCTCAACTTCATCGTGACCATTCACAAGATGCGGGCGCCGGGGATGACATGGAACCGGATGCCGCTCTTCCTGTGGTCCATCTACGCCACCTCCATCGTCCAGATTCTGGCGACGCCGGTGATCGGCATCACGATGCTGCTGCTCGCCCTTGAGCGCATCCTCAGCATTGGCATCTTCGACCCGGCGCTCGGCGGCGACCC
>JABDIZ010000275.1 GCA_013003465.1 Rhodothermaceae bacterium | reverse complement strand
TCTGGTAGTAGGGATGGTAGTCGCGGTCGCCGAGAGCGACGAGGCCGTAGGCGAGGTGCGCGAGGTCGAGTTCGAACGCGGTGAGGGCGTCGTAGAACGCGACGGTGTTGTCCGGGAACGTGCCATCGGCCCAAGTGCACAGCACGACGACGAGTTGCCGGTAGTCGGCCAGCATCTCAGGGTAGGCCTCAGCCATGTCCACCATGTGGCATGAGAACCCGACCTCGCCCAACTGATCCGCTACCGCATCCGCCACGACCTCTGAGTTGCCCGTCTGTGTGCCGACGAGCACGAGCACATCCTGGTAGGCGGCCGAGAGGTCCATGAGCGGGGTATAGTGGTGGGTGTGTAGGCATATGGGAGGTGGCACGGTTCACCCCTCCCACACACCCAGACGCCCAAACTCAGTCTTCGGTCGGATCGAGGATGTCCTCAATCCGAATGAGCGCATCTTCGAGGTGAAGCCGGGTCGCGCGGTTGACCGTGCGGCGGTAGGGGGCCCGACGGAGCGCCTGCCGGATCTCAGACTGGAGCAGTTGCAGTTCGCCACGCACCAGCGGCCGGATGTCTGACTGGCTGACCCGCACCGGCGTGAAGCCAAAGATGGAGGCGAAGGCGGCCGGCGGGCTTGTGGGCTCGTTGGTCATCAGCGAGCCGAGCTGTTCGACATAGCCGCGCTGGAGCGTCCGCCGCATCGGATCGATGGCAGCGCCCTGATCCAGTTCTGACCAGAGGCCGTCGCGCAAGTCCGCGAGGAAGTCCGAGGCGGCGTAGACCTCGACGCCAGTTGGCGCTACGGCATCTACGGCTTCGGCCTCCAGCAACCGCGCGAGGCGCCCCGGGTTGAGGAGTCGGTTGAGGACGCCGGTCTGCAACTGGCGCACACGCTCCATCGCCCCGGCGCCTTCAAAGCGGCGGAGCAATTCGGGGTCGAGAAGCCAGTCGGGCCGCGTGAACGCCTGCTCCTGGAGGAAATCGAGCGCCGCGCGCTGCTTGTCGGCCGGTACGGGCGTGTAGACGGGTCCGGCCTGGTCGTAGGTCTTGTAGTCGGAGTAGACGCCGCCGACGGAGCGCGCGACGTGGTTCATGTAACGGTTCCACTGCGCCGTGACCTGCCCGTAGAGTTCCTGCAGATCCTCGTACGTGCGGCCGTCCTCGGCCGTCCACTGGACCAGATTGGGCACGATGCGCTGGAGGTTGCGGAGGCCATACGTCGAGGCGAGCACGGCGTCGTCGCCGAGGTCCTCACTC
>JABDIZ010000244.1 GCA_013003465.1 Rhodothermaceae bacterium | reverse complement strand
CGCGCTCGCCAGAGGCCTCTGGCGGCGGGCGGTCCGCAACGGCCACGCCGCCAGGGCTGGGGCCTCCGGCGTGTCAGGACGCGTGGTGAGCGGCCGTTTTGAGGCGGACCTTTACCGGCCGGCCCGCCGTGGCGCCGGCGGTCAGGTGCACCCGGGAGTCGCCCTGGCTAAAGTCCATAGCTCGACTTTCAGGGTGTTGCCGTTGGCTTCCTTCCAGGCGATATAGATGGCGTCGTCGCTTATGCACAGAGCAGGCCGGGCGTCCGTGGACCAACTCTCATACCTGTTCTCGGTCCAGCCCTCTTCCTCGGAGTACGAACCGGCGAAGATGTCTTTCGACACGGACCCGTTGTGGGCCATGACCAGCGAGTTCGAAATGACGCCGCTCTCCTCGCCGACCAACGCCAGTCCGTCCTGGCTCTTCTGGTCGGTGTCCTCGCTCGTGGACCACGCGTACTCGCCTGACGTCTCCTCGTAGGAGGAGAAGTAAATCGTGTTACCGGCGACACCGGGCCACTCGCCTCGGTGCACCATCCGCAGGACGCCGCCCATCATCGCCATGGCCGGCGCTTCCTTCGTGCTGTGCCCGCTCACTTTCGTGTCGGCCGACCACGAGGAGCCGTCGAAGGTCATGTTGTAGAGGCTGTTGCCGGCGATGCCCCCGGTCTTGCCGATGTGGGCCAGGATCACGCCGCCGTCGAAGGCGGCCAGCGTAGGCCCAGACTTCGACTTCGCTTTGACGAAGGTGGTTTTGCTGAGGTTGTACTCTGCGTCCAGCATGCCCCAGTGGAGGTCGCTGGAGTCGGCGTCTTTCCAGGCGACCATCAGCGCGCCGTTGTACTCCACCACGGCAGGCCGGTGGCTCGTCGTCTGGCCGGTGCTCCCCCCAACCCACTCCCAGTTCTCCTTGTCTACGAGCCTCGCCCACTTGATGCTGCCATCGTCCAGGTGGCGCCAGAAGAGGTGGAGGTCGTCGTCGAACAGGACGAGGTCGGGGCCGCAATCGCTTTTTGAGTCGAGGGCCAGGTCTGCGTTGCTCTGCATGGCGTGTACCGGTTGGGGAATGGAGCGCCCCTCTGCTCACGTCGAAGGCACTCACCAGGGGCTTCATCATACGGCTCCGGACCTTTGTGGAGCCCCACATAGATCACACCCTATCCAGCGCTCCACCCAACGGAATGGGCCCGCTGCGCGGCGGCCGACCCAGGGCGCCAGAGGCCGGCGCCCCTCGTCCATCGTTCTCGCGTTCGCCCTGCCAGAGGCCGTTCAGGCAGAGGCGATACGGCCCGAGCGATATCGGTTCGCCGCAAGCCTCTGGCGTCAAGCTCGTCCGTGGTCGCCAGAGGCGGGTTTGGAACGAGGCGGGGGCGGTAGAGTGTTCGGCCGAGCGAGGACGCTGGTATCGAGAAGCGCGCCACCTGCCACACGCTACGCCACTCCTTCGCGACCCACCGACTCGAATCCGGGACGGACGTCCGCACCGTGCAGGAACTCCTCGGCCACGCCCGGCTCAAGACCACCCAGGTCTTCCTCGCGTCGCCAACGTCAACGGCATCCGCAGCCCCGTCGACGCCCTAGCGTAGGCCTCTGGCGTAGGCCTCTGGCGCCAGAGGCGGGATCGGCCGCGCAGGCTACGCCCCGTCGCAGCGGGCCTCCACCCGGCGATTGAGCGCCCGCGCCGTTTCGCTGGCGTCGGGAGAGAGGAGAGGCTCCGACTCGCCCTTGCCAACTGCCGACAGCCTCTCGACTGTCGGCAG
>JABDIZ010000241.1 GCA_013003465.1 Rhodothermaceae bacterium | reverse complement strand
CACCCAGCAGCAAGCCTACGTCCTCCGCCCGGGCGAGACGGCCGCGCCCGCCGGACTCGTGGCCGGGCTCGCCGCCGCAAACCGCGTCCAGGATCTGCTGACGGCACAGTTCGAGACCGGGCGCAGCGGCAACGCTATCCTCCGCGCCGCGCTCGACGCCGCCCGCGCGGAGGGCCTCGCTGCGACCATCTACACGCACCCCATCGGCTTCCACGGCCACGGCGCCGGACCCACCATCGGCCTCTGGGATCAGCAGGGCGGCGTCCCTGGCCGTGGTGACTACCCGCTTTTTCCGAACACGGCGCATTCGATCGAGCTCAACGCTGCCGTTGCCGTTCCCGAGTGGGGAGACAAGACGATCCGCTTCATGCTGGAGGAGGACGCTTTTTTCGATGGCGAGACGGTGACCTACATCGACCCGAGGCAGGAGGCCCTTCTGCTCATCCCGAGGCCGTAGCGGTCGATGAGAAGGAGGCGAGAGCGCCAACGCCTCCCGGACGGTGCATCACGCGCGGAGGAGGCGCGCGTCTGGTCGATGCAGAGGCCTCGATAGTGTGCTTCGAGGCTGCGTGCGCTCCACAAAGGATATCGCGCGCTTACCCAGGGGCGGCGACTCGGAATGCATAGACAAAGATGTAGACGTTGACGAGCAGCAGGATGGCGGCGGGGAGCGTCTCCAGGAGGGTATCACGGACGCGGATGCGCGTCAACACCCCCAGGAACATGAGTAGGGCCAGTCCGGCCGACGCGAGGAGGACGAAGGCTGGCAGGAGGTAGCCGACTACCAGTCCCAGCGCGCCGAGCACCTCCAGGCCCCCAGTGAGCCGCCGGAAACGCGCGAGCCCGAAGCGTTCGAACTCGGCCACCATCGCGTCGGAGACCAGGCACTGCAGGCCGTAGTACAGAAAGAGCGCAATGGAGAGCGCTTTACAGGCCTGGTAGGCAATTTCCATGAGCCAGTGACCGGAAACAGGTGGATCGCGTAGTTTAGGGTAGTACAGCGCAAGCAGAACGTAGATGCCGTCTCTGTCCGTCTCCGTGATTCTCCAGGTGGTTGTGGCCCTTGGGTTGCTCAACGTGTGGCTGGTCCGGGCGCGGTCGTCCACGTCGTACCGCGGTGGCGACGCACAGTCGCTGAAGGAGGAGTTTCAGGCGTATGGCCTGCCGATGTGGCTCTTCTATGTGGTTGGCGCGCTGAAGATCGGGGCGGCGATTGCCCTCCTCGTGGGTTTGTGGGTACCCGCGCTCGTCCGGCCCGCCGCTGGTGTGGTGGCTGTTCTTATGGTGGGGGCTCTGGCTATGCACATCAAGGTCAGCGATCCCTGGATGAAAGCATTGCCCGCTTTCCTGATGCTGCTCATGAGTGGAGCCATCGTGCTCCTCTGAGTACGATGGCCGCGTAAAGCCATCTGAGCGACGACCCTACCGGGGGCGTCGCTGCACGGAATGGGACGCAGGCACAGGCTAACGCGAGGTGCGTACTCAGCCACCTCCACCCAGGGCCTGTATCAGCGCGTCGAGGCAAAAGCCGAAAGCGCCGTTGATCATGCTGGTTCAGGTACGTGAGACGAGAGCACGATACGATTCGGTGTTGATACAGGTGTGTCAGAGGAGCGACGCGAATGGGACCGGTCCAAGGAGGATCCGCCTCACCAGCCTCTGAGCGTATCCCGGTGCACGTGGCCTTTTTCACGAGTGATGATCGGTTTTCATGCCGGATGCTGCGTGTGTGGGTGAACGGCTCTCCAATTCAAGCCCCACTCATGTCGAGCGTTGGCTTGGAGCCTGATCTCTACTCACCCTGGCTTCGCTTCCTATGCGCACCTCACTACGTCTTGTTGCCTGCTCTCTACCCATTTCCATTGACAGCGTGTTTCGCGCCCTTGCGCTCTGCGCGTTGGCACTTCTTCTGTCGTCGACCAGCTACGCGCAGGTGCCCGGCACGTCGGATGTCGGCGATCAGTTTGGCCGGGCTGTGGCCCACGGCGACTTCAACAATGACGGCTTCGGCGATATCGCTGTGGGTGCGCCCTTCGAGGACGTAGGCACCATCGCGGAGGCCGGTGCGGTCACCATACTCTATGGCTCCGACGGGGGCATTCAGGCCAGCGCTGCGCAGGTCTGGACCCAGGAGTCGCCTGGTGTGTTAGGCGATTCCCGCGCCGACGACTGGTTTGGCTATGCGCTGGCTTCCGGTGACTTCGACGGCGACACCTACGAGGATCTCGCCATTGGCATCCGAAAGGCGACGGTGAACGGCTTGGCTGAGGCCGGGGCGGTGAGCGTGCTCTACGGTTCGGCGGATGGGCTCACGGCGGATGGTAACCAACTCTGGGACCAGGACAGCCCCGACATCGGTGGAGGGGCTGAGGCCGGAGATGAATTTGGATTCGCCGTAGCAGCTGGCGACTTCGACCGAGACGGGCATGATGATCTGGTTATCGGGGTGCCGGGAGAGGCCATCGGTTCAACCGCGAATGCGGGCGCGGTGCAGGTGATCTATGGGTCGCCGGATGGGCTGACTGCCGCTGGCAATCAGTTCTGGGATCAGGGCAATGACAGCGTTCCCGGTGCTGCCGAAGCGGGGGATCGGTTTGGTTGGGCCCTCGCGGTTGGGGACTTCGATGGGGACACCACGGACGACCTCGCCATCGGCACGCCTTTCGAAAACATCGGATCAACGGTGGATGCAGGCGCAGTGTATGTCCTCTTCGGTCAGGTGACCGTAGGGCTCACGGGCGAGGGGGCGCAGGATTGGAACCAGGGCGATCTTTCAAGCTCTCCTTTTCCCGAGACTGATGACCGATTCGGGTATGCACTGGCTGCAGGCAATCTCAACCTGGATGCCTTTGACGACCTGGTCGTCAGTGCAGCGTACGAGGATTGGACCGTCAACGGAGAGACGAGGGTGGATAACGGCATCGTTCACTTCATCTTTGGGGCCGCAGGTGGGCTCAATGCAACCGGGGATCAGTTTTGGGTTTTGTTTGGAGAAGACGGTCGATTCGGCACGTCGCTGGCCGTAGGCAATCCCCGCGGAGCGACTCCTTTCGTCGTGGCCGGAAGTCCCGGTGCGCTCGTCGGCGGCGCAGGCGGTGCCGGAACCAGCCTGGTTTTCTATACAGACGAGGGGGGCATCGATGCTGCAAATGTGGTGCAGTTCAACCAGAACACCTCGGGCATTGAGGGCGGGGCCGAAGCAGAGGACGCATTCGGGTTCTTTGTGGCCGCCGGAGATTTCAACGGCGATGGGAATGACGACCTCGCTGCCGGTGTGCCGGGGGAAGCCATTGGTACGACGGAAGACGCTGGAGCCGTCAATGTCTTGTATGCCCTTTCGACCGGACGCATCTCGGCATCCAACGACATACTGCTTTACCAGGAGGGGCCGCTCGCCACGCCTAACGAGGTTGATGTACCTACGCTCGCCAACGTGCTTGCGCCTGCCGCGCCCAATCCTACGGCAGGTCATGCCATGGTCCGGTATGCGCTGGCGGCTCAACAGGACGTCCGGCTCGCCGTGTACGATGTGCTCGGGCGCGAAGTGGCCGCATTGGCCGCCGGGACGCAGTCGGCTGGTGATCACGCGGTTGCCTTTGATGCGACTGGCCTCCCGAGCGGGGTCTACGTGCTCCACCTGACACTCGGGGCCGAGACGCACACACAGCGCCTGACCGTCGCGCGGTAACGCTCTCGGGGCTGGGATGCCTGTGTTGAGCACGGCATGCGTTCAACACAGGCATTCCGGGGTTCTCGCTGCTGGGCTGGCGCTTAGCTCCCTCCGCCGAAGGCCTGCATCAGTGCGTCGAGGCCGAGGCCCTCGGCGCCGGAGCGGGCGCGGAGCGTGCACCAGAAGTCGAGGGCGAGCATCTGGAAGGCGTGGATCGGGACGGCAATCCAGAAGCTCCGGCACCGCCACACGAGCGCGCCGAGTGCCAGCCCGCCAAGAATTGAGAGGTAGGCTTCTGCTACGGGCTTGTCGGCGTGGAGGATGGCGAAGGGGACCATCTGCACCACGATGGCGCCGACGCCGAACGCGGGCGCCGTCCCGAACAACACGAACCCACGCCACAGGTACTCCCACCCGAGCCAGTAGAACAGGAAGAGCAGCTCGTAGACGAGGAACAGCCCCCAGTCGAATTTGGCCCCGGCGAAGTGCGGATACTGCGCCTGGAAGTCGGCCCCGTTCGAGAGCACCCAGGTGCCGATGACGACGGGCACGGCGTAGAGGAGGGCGAGGACCGACGCCAGCTTCCAGTCGCCCAGGCCGAGGCCGATCTCGGACGGCTTGCGCTTGAAGCCGAGCGTGAGAATCAGCACAGGCACCACGAAGCCCAGCACGCCCTGCATGCCGAACCACCACCCCCACGCGGCCAACTGCCGGTTTGCCGGGTCCACCGCCTCGGCGATGTGCGCCCAGAAAAAGCTTCGGTTGCCGATCTGCAACTGGAGCAGCACGAGGACGACGGCGGCCACGAGCACGACCGCCGCCTGCGTGTCGAGGCGGCGCAGGCCCTCGCGGAAGCCTTGCCATTCGCGGCGCAAACGCCCTATCATCCGGCGGGGGAGCTTGACTGTAGGAAAAGCCGCGCAGCCCGTCTGCGCCAGCGGCTCCGAAGATACCGGTCGTCGTCCGTGCATGTACCTCGATTCCTTTCTACGCTCGGGTCGCTGAGCTTCTGCGTCGTCGTGGGAGCCGCGCTGCTCGTCTATGCGGGTGGGGCGGAGCCTGCCGCCGCGCCGTCGCCCTCGCCGGAGGAAGTCGCCGCGCAGCAGGCCGCCGTCCGGCAGGCGACGCTCGACTCGCTCCTGGCGCCCTACGCGGCCGTCCGACTCGACCACGCGCCGCCGTCCGAGGCCGAGGTCACGCGCTGGGCCGATTCCGTCCTCGCCACGCTCTCGCTCGACGAAAAGCTCGGGCAACTGTTCATCGTGGATCTGAACGCGGGCTGGCTGCGTGGCGCGCGGAGCCTGGAGCAAGTCGCCCGCGACTGGCACATCGGCGGCTTCCACGTGCCGCGCCGGATGGCGCCGCGCACCGTGTTGCGCCACACGAATCGGCTGCAACCGGTCGCCCGCGTGCCGCTCTTCTTCACGGCCGACTACGAGCGGGGCGTCGGGCAAGCGTCGAACAACTTCACCGAACTCCCGGCCAACATGGCCTTCGGGGCCGCCGCCTCGGATCTCCTCGCCGAGGCGGCCGGCGCGGTCACCGCGATGGAGGCGCGCGCCACGGGCGTCAACATCCTCTTCGCGCCCGTCGCCGACGTGAACAACAACCCGGCCAACCCGATCATCAACACGCGGGCCTACGGCGCCGATCCAGCCCTCGTCGGACGCCTCGCGGGGGCGTTTGTGCGGGGTGCGCAGGCACACGGCGCGCTCGCCACGCTCAAGCACTTCCCCGGCCACGGCAACACGAGCATCGACACGCACGTCCGTTTCGGGCAAGTGCCGGGGACGTGGGCGGACCTCGACCGCATCGAACTCGCCCCGTACCGCGTGGCCCTGCCGGAGCGCCCCGGCCTCGTCATGACCGCGCACCTCTGGACGCGCGCCCTCGACGCCGAGGAGACGCCCGCCACGTTCAGCCGCCGCGCCCTCACCGACATCCTCCGCGACTCGCTCGGCTACGACGGGCTCATCACGACCGATGCCATCCACATGGGGGCGCTCACGAGCCGCTACACCTTCGAAGAACGGATGCTACGGCCCGTCCAGGCGGGTGCCGACCTGCTCCTCAACACGTACGACCCGCGCCGAGGGATTGCGGTGCTCCGCACGGCCGTCCGCGACGGGCGCCTGACGGAAGAACGCGTAGACGAATCCGTACGGCGCATCTTGGAGGCAAAAGCGCGGCTCGGGCTGCACCGCGAGCGCCTCGCCGATCCGCAGCGGCTGGAGCGGATGCTCACGGAGGTCCGAGGCACGCGGGTGGCGCAGGCCACGGCCGATGCATCCATCACACTGCTCAAAGCTGGACCTCGCCTGCCGCTCCGTTCCGATCAGCGCGTCGCGCTCGTCCAGTTGACCAACCAGCCGGGCGCGGGGTCCTCGGCGGCGATGGGACGGCTGGAACGGGCGCTCAATGACGCCTTGCCGCTTCGCACGCATCGGATCGGCACCAGCCCCGGTGCGGGGTCGCGTTCCACCGTGCTCACGAGCGCGCAGTGGGCGGATGCCGTGGTGCTGGCGATGCACCTGCGCGTGCGGCAAGGGGAAGGCGTCGCGCTCAACCGGGCGCAGATGCAACTCGCCGAGGCCGTACTGGACGCGGGCACGCCGGTCGTGCTCGTCCTCTTCGGCAACCCCTACGCCGCCCTCGACCTGCCAGAGCCGGATGCCCTCGTCGTCGCGTACTCCTCAGCCCGGCGGAGTGTGACGGCGACCGCGCACCTGCTGCTCGGACAGCAAGAGGCACGGGGTCGCCTGCCGGTAGACCTGCCCGGAGCCTACGCACTGGGCAGCGGTCACGGCGTTACGGAGATGCCCGCGCCGCCCTCCGTAACCGACTAAGCGATGAGCGAGCCTCAGGCGTCGAGGCCGATGGCTTCAGTGAGGGCGCCGAGGCCGTCGCGGTCGAGGAGGCGGAGCAGGCCGCGCTGGATGCGCCGCACAAGGCCGGGGCCTGCGTAGACGAGCGCCGTGTACAGCTCCACGAGCGAGGCGCCCGCCTGGATCTTGGCATACGCCGCCTCGGCAGAGTCCACCCCGCCCACGCCGATAATCGGGACGCGGCCGTCGGTCGCACGATACAGGTGGCGAACGAGCGCCGTGGAGCGCGCCGCGAGCGGCTGCCCGCTCAGCCCGCCGGTGCCAATTTCCTCCAGTCGGGCCGGGGGGGCCTGGAGACCGCTCCGGTCGGCGGCGGTGTTGGTGGCGATAAAGCCTTCGACGCCATGACCGAGCGACAGCGCTACCAATTCCTCGGTGCAGCCGAAGTCTGTCATAGAGATCGGTGGCGACAGCTTGACGAGGACGGGCACGGTGGAGTCCTGCGCGGCGTGCTCGGCCATGACGACCGTGAGCAGGGCATCGAGCGCGTCGGGCGTCTCGAAGGTTTTGCCCTCGGCCGTGTTGGGGCACGAGACGTTGAGCGCGAGGTAATCGGCATAGGGGAGGAGGAGCCGGACGCTCGCCTGAAAATCGACGAGCGCCGCCTCGCCGAGGATGGCGGGGCTGTGCGTTTTGGCCACGTTGATGCCGAGCACGAACGCCTCAGGACGGTCAAGCGACGCGAGGCGGCTGGCAATGGCTTCGGCGCCATCGTTATTGAGCCCCATCCGGTTGATGAGCGCTCGGTCGGCAGGGAGGCGGAACGCGCGGGGCTGCGGGTTGCCTTTCGAGGGTTGCGCCGTGACCGAGCCCACCTCCGCAAACCCGAACCCGAGTGCGGCCCAGAAGGGAATCAGCGTGGCGTTCTTGTCGAACCCAGCCGCGAGGCCTACGGGGTTGGCGAAGCGCAGGCCCGGTCGGTCGCTGCGCGCCCAGAGCGTCTGTGCGAGGCGCCCCTCCGGATCAGAAGAGCGAAAAAGGCTCCGAACAACCCCGGGTAGCCGCTGCCCGACGTGGGCGGCACGTATGCCCAGGCCATGCGCGCGCTCGGCATCGAACCGGAAGAGCAGGGGGCGGAGGAAACGGTACATCGAGGGCAGATGCAAAACGCGGAAGGCGGAATGAAGCTACCCATTCCGCCTTCCGTACTTCGAGATCTACCGCCATCTACCAGCCCGGCGTGAAGTTGAGGCCGAACACGCCCGAGGGCACGTCATCGCGCGAGAGCGGGAAGGCGTAATACGGTTCCAGAATCAGCGCGCCGAGCAGGTTGACGCGCAGCGAGGCGCCCACCGAGACGATCGGCTTCTGTTCGCTCAAGGGGTTGCCAAGAACCAACTGGCTCGGTTGGCCCGTGACCGGATTGAGGAACGACAGCCGGTCGGCGATGCCCCAGGCGATCCCAGCGTCAGCGAAGAGGACGAGCTCGGTCGGCAGGTACGGGAAGCTGACGAGGCCAAACTCAGGCGTGCCGAGCAGCGGCAGGCGCAGTTCCGCGTTGGCGACCGCCAGGCGCGCGCCATAGAGCCGGTCCACGAAGTCGCCGAAGGCCTCGTTGGTCTCGAACGAGCCCGACGAGTAACCGCGCACGAGCGGGCCATAGCCGAGGTAGAGTGGGTTGAGTCGCCCATTCTCGGCGTCAGGGCCGTAGCGCCCGTAGTGGAGCGCACGCACGGCGAAGGTCATCGGGAAGGTTTGCGGGAAGCCAGGGGGACGCAAGAAGAAATACTTGCGCGAGTCCGCCGTGACGGTCGCGAAGTTGAGCGAGCCTGTCGTGCCGTCGACACCGAGACGGTAGCGCGCGCCTCGAATGGGGGACGTGAACCCGAAGTACGAGTAGTCGCCCACGAAGGCCACCCCGCCCTCGCCGAGGTTCAGCGCGTCCGGGTCGAAGCCGGGGACGGGCTCGCGGCCGTCGAAGAAGATCTGATTGCCTTCGAGGACGAGGCGGTCGTATTCGAGGTCGTAGCCGATGCGGCGGTAGCCGAGGTTGGCCTCGAAGCGTTGGCTCTGGTTGAGCGGATACGCCGCGATACCGGCTGCCTGGCTTACGTAGGTGCGGAGGTAGTAGCGGGTGTTGAGGGGGGCTGCCTGCGTATCCTCTTCAGGAGGGGCATTGATGAAGGCTTGCAAATAGGGTACGTGCCCGACCTGCGCGCCGTAGTTGAGGCGGCTTCCCTGGTTGATGTAGATCGCCTGCCCGCCTACGTCGCGGAGGGTGCCGTTGGCGGCAACGGCCACGCCAAGGACATGGTCGGAGAGCTGGTCGGAGAAGAGGAAGGAGATGCCGCCCGCGATGCCGAAGCCACTGCCGTACGTCGGGTCATAGCCGACCCCGACCGTGGGCTGGCTCACGTAGTCGAGCTGGAGGCCCGGGCGATAGGTGCGCGACGGGAACGCCCGGGTGTCGGGTAGCCCTTCGAGCGCATCGGCGAGGTAGCCTTCGACGACGGAGCGGGTGGCCGCATCCGACGGCGGGAGTGTGATGGCCACCTCGGCCTCGGGGCCAAACGGCTCGACGGGGTCGCCGCTCGTCTCCTCGGCGTCGAGCGAATAGACGGCATACTTCTGCGCTTCGAAGACCGAATAGAGAATGCGGCCGTTGTCTTTCGCCACCGAGAAGGCCGGGGAGAAGTCAGCGATGCCCGCCACGCCCGTGGCGACATCGGTCACGCGGTAGAGCGCGCCCGAGTCGCGGTCGAGACGGTAGATGTTGTTGAAGCCGTCCGGGTTGGAGAGGAAGTAGAGGCTTCGGCCATCCGGGCTGAACTGCGGGTTGATGTGCTTGACGTCGGCGAAGAGGCTGAGCACTTCGATCTCGCCGCTCTGCAGGTCGTAGAGCGCGAGGCGCGGCGGCGCGAACGTCAGGCGGTCGAAGTCCGTGCCGGGACCGCGATCGGTCGCGAAGGCGAGCTTCGTGCCGTCGGGGCTCCAGGCGGCCTGGATGTCCGTGTAGCGGTCGTTGGTGAGCTGGCGGACGGTCTCGCTGGCGAGGTCCACCACGTACAGGTCCGCGATGCCGCCCTTGATGCCCGTGAAGGCGATGCGCGTGCCGTCGGGGCTCCACGCCGGGTCCTTGATCGCACCGACATCCTGTACGCCGATGCGGCGCACCACATCGCGGGTTTCTACATCGAGCAGCGCGATCTCGTTATCTCCGCCCGCGAAGACGACGTAGGCGAACTGCCGCCCGTCCGGGCTCCACGCGCCTGCCGACTCGATAAAGCGGATGGCATCGAAGTGCGGGTCGGTGCCGACCGATTCGAGCTTCTTGATGACCTCGCCCGTCTGGGCGTCAGCGAGGAAGAGGTCGATGCCGAAGAGGTCGCGCTCGGAGAGGTAGGCCACGTAGCGGCCGTCCGGGCTGACGGACGGCGCAATGTTGAGGTCGCCCGAGTCCACGTCGCGGGCAAGCACACGCTGGTCAGCGAGGCGCACGAGCGAATCGGGGAACGTCTGGTTGGTCCGCTGTTCGAACTCGCGCACGGTCTCAGCAGGGACCTGGCGGTCGGCGACCTGCGGTTGGTAGTTGCCTTCCATCAGCGCACTCCAGCGCACCGAGAGCGAGTCCGGAGTGAGGCCAGTCACGGCCACGATGGCCGAGTCGAGCGGCGTGTCGAGGGCGTACTTGAAGAGCTGCACCGCGGCTTCGTCGCCGTAGGTGCCGCCGATGTAGGCCCAGAAGGGCTGCCCGTACTGGTACTCGTTGTACTCGCCGCGGTTGGAGATCTGCTGGAGCGACGGGAAGGCGCCGCGCAGCACGGCGTCACGCATCCACATGGATGTCAGCGCGTCCTCGCGGCCGACGGAGAAGTATTCGGCCATGCCCTCGATGATCCACAGCGGCAGGCGGACGAACTGCTGGAAGCTGTTGTCCCGCGTCGCGATGTCGTACTGGAACTGATGAACGAGTTCGTGGCCGAGGACGTGGTTCGTCTCCTGATAGTTCGACGCCATCGGGAGCACGACGCGCTGCTTGAGCCCCTCCGTGACGCCCTGCGTGCCCTCGCCAATGAACCCACTGACGACGTTGGTCTGCCGGAAGTCGGCGTCGTCGGCATAGAGGACGATGGTCTTGCGCTCGTCGAACTCGTGGTCGAGGATGGTCGAGAGGCGGTCGTACCAGCGCTCGGCCATGCGCGCCACGTCGCGGGCAGCCTGCTCTTCCTCGGGGTAGTAGAAGAGGTCGAAGTGCTCCGTCTCGAGAACCTGGAAGTCGAAGTCGTCGTAGCGGACCTTGTTGCGGCCGAAGTACTGGGCGGCGGCGGTCTCGGCGAGGAGCGCCGTTAGGAGCACGAGCAGCAGGGCTCGGGCGAAGGAGCGGGCGAAGTCGGCCATCGGAGTAGGAAGCAAAGGAAAGGGAAGGCGTTGTAGCCGTCAGGGCATGGGCGGCAGGCGGTTACCAGATGGGCCGAGGGCCGACGAATACAGGTTACACAGGGTACGTGGAATGGCCCAGCGGCGGCACTGGGCGGATCTCCGACACGGGACAGTAACCCGGCACGAAAGGCAGAGTTCTGCCAGGTACGCCGGATGGTACCGCACCGGGTCCGAACCGTCCTGGGATGCCATCGAATCGTGACGGGTATGCGGGTGAACTCTCCGGCCTCTGGGCCGTTTATCTTGCGCCACTCGGTCTGCCGCGTCTTCTACGCAGCAGGGCGGCTCGTCCAAACGCCTCTCATGAAGCCTCATCTCCCCGCGTCCTCCAAGGAAGAGACCCGTATCCGCTTCCGCATCTTCACCGCGGTCGTCCTGCTCGTGCTCGGCGTGCTCGGGGCCCGCCTGGCGCAGATGCAGCTCCTGGATCGGGAGACGTACGCGATGGAGGCCGAGGGCAACGCCATCGAGACGAAGATCATCCGCCCGGCGCGTGGCTACCTCTACGACCGCAACGGCCAACTCCTCGTCGACAACAAGACGACGATCGACGTGACCGTCTCGGCGCGCTACTTCGACGAGGCCAACCTGCCGCTCGTGGCCGAGCTCGCGGGCGTCCCGGACTCGCTCGTGCGGGCGAAGTGGGACGAGATCACCGAGCGCTCGACCTACCAGACCGCCATCCTCCTCGAAGACATTCCGTTCCAGGCGTTCGCGCGGCTCCGCGAGCAGCAGTACCGGCTGCGCGGGATCGCCTTCGAGGAGAACCAGCAGCGGCGCTATCACGGCCCGCCGGGCGCGGCCCACGTGCTCGGCTATGTCAAGGAGATCTCCGAGAGCCAACTCGCCGTGATGCGCGAGCAGGGCTACCGTCTCGGCGACATGGTGGGGCAGACGGGCATCGAGACGGAGTACGAAACCGTCCTGCGCGGGCGCGTCGGGCGCGAGTTCGTGCTCGTGAACGTGCACGGTATGGAGGTGCAGCCCTACGAAGGCGGCGTCCATGACGTAGAGCCCGAGTCGGGCGTGGGCCTGCGCCTGACACTCGACGCGCCTACGCAGGCGCTCGCCGAGAGCCTGTTCGTCAACAAGCGCGGCAGCGCCGTCATGATCGATGTCAACGACGGCGGCATCATCGCGATGGCCTCAGCGCCGGATTACGACCCCACGCTGTTCAACCGGTCGATCACGCAGGTGGAGGCGGACTACCTCTACAACAACCCCGACAAGCCGCTGCTCGTGCGCGCTACGCAGAGCTTCCAGCCGCCCGGCTCCACGTGGAAGCCGTTCATGGCCTCCATCGCGCTGCAGGAGGGGTTGATCACCGAGAACCAGACGCTGTTCTGTGGTGGTGGCTACGTGTGGGGCGGGCGCCTCTACCGCTGCCACGGCGGCTCGCACGGCAACATCGCCGTCAAGGAGGCCATTCAGCGGAGTTGCAACACGTTCTTCTTCCGCCTGATGAACGACACCATCAACGGGAAGCGCATGGACCTGCCCACGTGGCAAGCCTGGGCGCACCGCTTCGGCTTCGGCGTGCTCGCGCCCATCGACTTCCCGCAGCAGGGGCCGGGGCTGATTCCCGACTCGGCGGCGTTCGACCGCGCCTATCCGGCCGGATGGACGAGCGGTTACACGGTCAACCTGGGCATCGGGCAGGGCTACATGGGGGTCTCGTCGCTCCAACTGGCGCGCTACACGGCCGCCGTCGCCAACGCCGGGACGCTCGTGACGCCGCACCTCGTCCACGAGCAGGTGGATCCGGCGACGGGCGAAGTCCGCACGCCGTCGTTCCCGCGCGCGCGCCAGATTCCCATCGACCCCGAGAACTGGGCCATCGTGCAGCGCGGGATGGAACTCGTCGTCGAGGCCGGGACCGGGCGGCGGACGCAGATCCCAACAGTCGGTGAGTACCCGGAGATCACGCTGGCGGGCAAGACGGGTACGGCCGAGAACCCGCGCGGCGACGACCACTCGGTGTTCATCGCCTATGCGCCGACGGACGACCCGCAGGTAGCCGTCGGCGTGATCGTGGAGAACGGCGGGTTCGGCTCGCAGGCTGCCGCCCCGATCGCCAGCCTCATGATCGAGCAGTACCTCCGGGGGACCATTATGCGCGAGGGCATGGTGGCGTCCACGCGGGCCCGCCGCTCCGGCTCCGACCGAGGGTAACGCCGATGCGCGCCTGGTACAAGAATCTCGACTGGACGATCATCCTGCTGTGGGCGGGGCTCGTCAGCATCGGGCTGACAGCGATCTACAGCGCCACGCACGGCCCGGCCCGCGAGTTCCTGCTCCTCACGGTGCAGCAGAACTTCAACCGGCAGGCGCAGTGGTTTGTGATCTCGGGGGTGGCGATGCTCGCCATCCTGTTTACTCCGGCCCGGCTGATCGACCGGCTCACGCCCATCGTGTATGTGATCACGACGCTGTTGCTGGTGGCCGCGCTCGTGTTCGGGCGCGAAGTCAACGGCGCCAAGAGCTGGGTCTACATCGGGCCGTTCGGGTTGCAGGTCTCGGAACTGGCGAAGGTGGGCACGCTGCTCCTCGTCTCGCGCTTCCTCGCCCTCAACCAGGCGCGTGAAGGGCGGCTCGGCTTTCTGCTGATCGCAGCGGGCATCGTTCTCGTCCCCGCTGCGCTGATCGTGTTGCAGAACGACACGGGCACGGCGCTCGTCTTCCTCGCGCTCATCCCCGTGCTGGCCTTCTGGACGGGCACGATCCCGCTCTCGTGGCTGGCCCTGAGCGTGGGGGCCGCCGTCGCTGGGTACCTCTATGTCTTCGCAGGCGACCCGACCAAGGGCTTGACGTGGGGCATCCTCTTCGGCCTCGGCTTCACGGCGGTGATGCTGATTACGACGCGGTCGCGTGCGTTTGCCATCCTGAGTGCCATCGTCGTCATCGGGACGGTGGTGGGGGCGTGGGTGGCGCTCGACAAGGTGCTGCAGCCGCACCAGAAGGCCCGCCTCGTCGCGTTCGCGGATCCGGAGGCCTACCGCTCCACGGCGGGGTTCCACGTGATCCAGTCGAAGGCGGCCATCGGATCGGGCGGCCTGTTCGGGAAAGGCTTCACGCAGGGCACGCAGACGCAAATGGCCTTTATCCCCGAGCAGTCCACCGACTTCGTGTTCACCATCATCGGCGAGGAGTTCGGGTTTATCGGGGCGATGGTGATGCTCACGCTCTTCGGCCTGCTCATCATCCGCATCGCCGGGCTCGGGGTGTCCGCCGGGTTTGCCTTCCCGCGCCTGTTTGCCGCCGGGGTGACGGGCATCTTCCTCGTCCACATCCTGATCAACATCGGGATGACGATCGGGCTGATCCCGGTCATCGGTATTCCGCTGCCGCTGATCTCGTATGGCGGCTCGGCGCTGCTCGCCAACACGGCGATGGTGGCGCTCGCGCTCAATCTCCACGCCCGCCGCGACGAGTTCGCGATTTACACGGGATGATGGGTTGAAGGCCGGGGGCGAAAACGGCCTGGAGGTCGAAGCCCGGACCTTTCCACCGCCCTAGTCGCTCGCCCGGACGAAGGCCGTGCTCCGGCCATCCGGTTCTCGCACGACGAGGCGCGGGCCGTTGAGCAGCAGCAACGCGGCGCCCTCGATGCCCGCGAACGTGAGGTAGTTCTCCGTGATGCGGCCGCTGCGCGTGAAGCTGTCCTGGCTGGAACTCTTGCCGGTGAGGGTGGCGCGCCCGTTGGGTGCGACGATCAGCATGAGTTCGGTAGCCCCCGTCTCCAGGGCCCGCGTGTCCTGACGGCGACCGATCACCTCGACGGCCCGCCACGCGCCGAGGATGGAGGTCCCATCGAGCGTTACGTCGCCAAAGGCGCCTCCACCAATCTCTCCACTCCCCAACCCAGACGCGGCACCGCCGCCCTCACCCACACCCGAGAGGCCGATTCCCAGCGAGTCGGTTGCCGTGGTATCGGTCAACACCGCCGCCCAATCGACATCCAGCGAGTCGGCGGCGACCGCAGCCACCGCTTCGTCGCGGAGGGTGTCGAGGCCGGAACACCCCGTGAGGGCGAAGGCCGTAGCGCTGAGGAGGAGCGAGAGCAGAACGAGGCGCATGGTCCAGTGTGGCTCGGGATCAGTCACGGGTGCGGATGTACGCGGTGCTGCGGCCCCGCGGGTCGCGGAGCACGAGGCGGCGGCCGTTCATCAGGAGCGTGCCCGCGCCGTCCATTCCTTCGAAGACGATCCGGTTGTCGGTGATGCGCCCGCTGAACGTGACGGGGCCAGAGCCCTCGCGGCGGTCGTTCCCGGTCAGCGTCGCCCGCCCGTTGGGGCCAACGATCAGCGTCATTTCCAGCGTACCCGCCCGGAGGTCCTCGCTCATGTCGCTGTCGCCGATCACCTCGACGGCGTACCACGCGCCGAGGATCGAGACGCCATCGAGCGTGACATCGGAGGGCGGCGGCGCCTCCGCGGGGCTCGGTGCCGACGGCGGCGTGGCGGCCCGGCCAGGACCCGTCGTGCGCTCGGGCGTGGCACAGCCTGCGGTGACCACAGCAAGGACAAGGAAGAGCGAGGCGTAGCGAGGGAGCGACATGGCGGGGAGAACGAAAGGGAAGGGCTTACTCGCTGAGTGGGCCAGCGGGGGCGAGGAGAGGGTACACGTCGGCGTAGGCGAGCGCGATGGCAAACGGCCCGGCCACATAGGGCGCGACCTGATACGGCGGGAAGTACAACGTCAAGGAGTCGGGGCCGAGTGTGAAGCGCTGGAAGTTGGCGGCCTCGGGCGCATAGCCCTCGGCCCAGAGGTCGGAGGCGCTGAAGCCGCGCGACTCCGCTTCCTGGGCCAACAACGCCGCCGAATGCGCCGACAACGTATCGAGGTAGGCGGCCTCCGGGGCAAACAGGTGAGGGAGTGCTACGCGGTCGCCGGTGGTGAGGTTGTAGTTGAGGGGCAGAACATCGGTGTTGCCGTGGGCGCCGCCCGTGTACCAGTACGTGTCGATCCGTGCACTGAAGAGGCGCTCGTCCAGCCGCGTGACGACGAAGCTCCCCTCGACCTCGGACCCACGCGTCATGTAATCGGGCGGCGGCTCGGTGGGGCGAAACACGTCGACGTAGGCGCGGGCCGAGTCCGCGAGCGCAGCATTGATGGCGTCGGTGTGCGGACCCGCGTCGTGCAACTGAGGATAGCGGAAGACCGCCGTGAAGCCGAGCGCCGAATCCGCGACGATGATGGAATCGGTCTCGACCATCGGCTCGACGGTCGGCTCGGGCCTCGCTGGCGCGCCCGGTGCCTCGATAGGCCGGTCGCAAGCCGCGAGACCGAGCAGGAGGATCGCGAGGGAGAGCAGCCAGGGCATGGCGTCGGGTGAAGAACGTCGAAAAGACCGCGAGAGGCTAGCGTAGGTCCGCAACGTACGGCATCGGCGCGAAACGGCGGCGTAGCTTGCGGGCTCTGTTCCGCTAGGCCTCCGTATGCAAGCGTATCTCGCCCGCCAGTTCCACGCCGCCCTCGCTGCGCTCGATGCGCCGGACGACTTCGACGCGTCCGCCGTCGCCATCGAGTTTGAGACGCCGGGCAACCCCGAGCACGGCGACCTCGCCACCAACGTGGCGCTCCAGCTCGCGCGTCCGCTGCGCCGCGCGCCGCGCCAGATCGCCGAAGCGCTGGTTGAGCACCTCGCCCTCGACCCGAAGCGCGTGGCGGGCGTCGAGATCGCCGGGCCGGGCTTCATCAACATCCGCTTCGCCCCGACCTACCTTGCCGATGGCATCGCCGAGATTCTGTCCACGGGCGAGGCCTACGGGCGCACGGAGGCCGGGGCCGGGAAGACGGCCCTCGTGGAGTACGTCTCCGCCAACCCGACCGGGCCGCTGACGGTCGGGCACGGGCGCAACGCCGTCCTCGGCGACACCATCGCCAATCTATTGGATTGGACCGGCTACGCGGTCACGCGCGAGTACTACTTCAACGACGCCGGGCGGCAGATGCGCATTCTCGGCGAGAGCGTCCGCGCGCGCGTCGAGGCCCTGGCGCAGCCCGACGCCCCGACGAAGACGCTGGACGACGGTACCGTTGTCCCCGAGAGCTTCCCCGACGACGGCTACCGGGGCGACTACATCGTTGAGATCGCGCAGGCCATCCTGGACGAGCACGGCCCCGGCATCCTCGCCGTCGAAGGCGCCGAGCCGTTCAAAGAGGCGGCCGAAAAAGCCATCTTCGCCGACATCGAGCGGACGCTCGAACGCCTCGGCATCCGCATGGACGCGTTCTTCAACGAGCACAGCCTCTACGCATCCAACGCGGTGTGGGACGTGGTGGAGCACCTGCGCGAAAAGAACCTCGCCTACGACAAGGACGGGGCCGTCTGGTTCGCCACGGGCCAACTCGGCAAGACGCGCACCGACAGCGAGGGCGAACGCGCTGTGGACACCGTCCTCGTCAAGTCGTCCGGCGAGCCGACCTACCGCCTGCCCGACATCGCCTACCACCTCGACAAGCTCGGCCGCGGCTTCGACAAGGTCGTGGACGTGTTCGGCGCCGACCACATCGCCACCTACCCCGACGTGGTTCTCGGCGTGGAGGCGCTCGGCGGCGACGCGAGCAAGATCGACGTGCTGATCTACCAGTTCGTAACGCTCGTGCGCGGCGGGCAGCCCGTTAAGATGAGCACGCGCAAGGCCACCTACGTCACGCTCGACGAACTGATGGACGAGGTGACCGAGGACGTGACGCGCTTCTTCTTCCTGATGCGCTCGCCCAACACGCACCTGGAGTTCGACCTCGACCTGGCCAAGGAGGCGAGCGACAAGAACCCGGTGTTCTACCTCCAGTATGCGCACGCCCGCATCTGCTCCATCATCCGCAAAGCCGAGGACGTGGGGTTGACGCTAGGGAACGAGGCGGACCTCAGTTTGCTCACGAATGAGAGCGAACTCGGCCTGATGAAAGAATTGCTGCGCCTGCCGTCGGAGATCGCGCTGGCCGCCGAGACGATGGGCCCGCACAAGCTGGCGACGTATCTCCGCGAGGTGGCGACGGCCTTCAACCAGTTCTACCGCGACAGCCCAATCATCGGCGCGGACCACGAAGCACTTGGCCGCGCGCGCCTGCACCTGGCGAAGGCGGCCCAACTCGTCCTCCGCAACGGGCTGACGGTGCTCGGCATCAGCGCACCCGAGCAGATGTAGCGGAGTAGGGCATTGCAACCGCCAGGACTGTTCGGCATGGGCCGGGAGTGGGGTCCGTCAGGTCGCCGTGAGGAGCAGGTTTCGATAACGCCACTCCAGGAGGCCAGTCCGCCGCCGAAGATCGCCTTGTCAATGAGGTGCGCGAACCCAAACGGCGTTTCGGCCCCGGCGAAGGTTGCTGCCACCCCAAACACACGGAGGCCCACGCTAGGTTGGCGAACAGGAGCAACTTGATCCGTATGGCTACCGAGTGCCTGCCCTAGAAAAGGAGTAGGCGCAGCGCATAGTCGGTCACCTCAACCTCGAATACGACACCGCAATGGACGCCCGGGGCATCGCAGGTAGCGTCGTCGGGATGGGTGCTGAGGAGGCGGATGTCATCGGACGTGCTGTGGAGGGCATTTCCGTCGCCAAGCACGAGACCTCGCACATCGAACTCTTGGAGCGCCGCGGCTTGCTGGCGGGACAGGCGGAACTGCTCGACCCTGTGCATGAGAAAGCCTGGCGTTCCGCGTACGCCGAACGGGAGAAGGAACGCTGGACGCTCGTCCTCGCTGTCGAAAAAGGCAATGCAGCCGTTCTGGTCGATAACGACGCAGTTGACGGGGCCGCTACTGGCGATGCGTTCGTACCACGTTTCGAATGAGAGCGTGCCTGGGGCCGGTCCCGCGTAAAGGGCGGCACCGTTCGCAGCCTGGAGTTCCTCGTCTGTTCCCTTGAAGGGGAGCGGTCGCATGTCAGTCCAGACGGCGTCGTCCGCCGGGCGTTGGTACGCGTCGACTTGGGTAAACGCGGCGACGCCCTCGTCCCATCCCGGGGCCCGTTGAGCAAAGGCTGTCGTAGCGATGAGGGCGAGCAGGACAACGGCAAAGCGCATGGCGTCAGAGGCAAGTTCGCCCCTACATACGCTCTGCCTGACGAATAGGGGTCAAAGCTCGTCCGATGAACGCGCGGGCAAAGCAACGGCGCACGCTGATTCCGTAACTAGGTGTCTACGCCGCGGGCCGTGTGGTGTTATGATCGACTACTGGCACGACTCGACGAGCGCGACTTCAAGCTGCGAGGTTGATCCGGGATCGTCAGGAGTGTAAAGGATGTCGCCGGTCAGAACTGTAAAGGAGCTACTCTGCTCCAACTCTGCGTTCGGATTTGCCGGATGCAGGTATACAGCCCCTGATCGAACTCGACCACCGTTCCATTCCAGGCAGCGTCGTACAGCTCTTCACGTGACACGACGCGACCCGGAGAGGCCACGAGGGCGGCCAGCACCTGCGTGGCCTTGGGCGGAAGCGCGACCGGTTGACCGTCTCGGAAAAGCTCCCCGGTGGCACGGTCGAAGGTGAAGGGGCCGAACACTGTCTCGTCCATGTTCAACAAGACCGAGGAGTGGGATGGCCGGTTCTGCATTGGGCTCATGGTGCGCGGCATCCCCACGCCCGAGCCGGTGTGAGG
>JABDIZ010000232.1 GCA_013003465.1 Rhodothermaceae bacterium | reverse complement strand
ATCCCGCTCCCCGAACCACTCCCGGAGCAATTCACCGTGGAGTTCCGCGTGATGACCACCGACCCGCTCCATCGCGCGAACCTCCAGCTCTTCTCAGATGGCAGCGACGACACGCCCGATACGCGCTGCACGTATCCGCCCAATCCCCACCTCTTCGTCCAGAGCAACGGCCAGGGCCTCCAGTTGCCCGGCGGCTACGGCGCTCCGAAGGCCGAAGAGAACATGGGGCTCACGGAGAACGAATGGATGACGGTTGCGCTCGGCTGCGACGGGCCCTATTGCAAGATGTTCATTGACGGCGAGCGCGTGGCAAACGTCCCCAACTACGAGTTTCCGAAGGCGAGTAAGCTCCACGTCTTCATGAACGTGTACCGCTACTCGCTCTTCGTGGACGACATCCGTATTGCGGAGGGCGGAGCGCGCTCGCTCTACGACGACCTCCAGGCCGAAGGCTTTATCTCGACGAACGCCATCCGGTTCGACTCCGGCAGCGCCACGCTCAAGCCGGAGTCCGGCGGCATCCTGAACGAGATCCTGATGATGCTCCAGGAGCACAGCGACCTCGACCTGCTCGTCGAAGGCCACACCGACAGCGACGGGGCGGACGACGCCAACCAGACGCTCTCCGAGGATCGGGCGGAGGCCGTAGCGGCGTGGTTTATAGACCACGGCATCGACGCCGGGCGGCTCGATACCGTCGGACACGGCGAGAGCCAGCCGGTCTCCGACAACGGTACGGCCGAGGGCAAGGCGGAGAACCGCCGCGTCGTCTTCCGCCAGCGATAGATTCAAGCACGCCAACGCTGTGACCGACGGCATCCCAGGACGGCGCTAAGGCTCTGGCATCAGCGTCGTCCAGTTCCCTCTTCGCCTCTGACCATGAACCGATCTGTCCGAGCCCTGCTTGCTGTCCTCTTAGGGACTGCCCTCGCCAGCCCTGTCCTGAGCCAGACCTTGGGCAGCGTCGGCATCGTGCAGGTGCCCCTGACCGCGGAGCAGCCCCTGTACTTCTACGGCGATCCGTCCGGGCATCCGAGCACGGCGAGCCCGCTCGACAGCCTCACGTTCTCGTCGGGGCTCCACCACCACGAGGTGGCCCACGCCCCGCCGTGGTTCGCACCGGATGAATTCAAGCTCGACTACGACCTGCTCTTCCTACGAGCCGTCTCGCTCCGACGGTACTGGGTCGAAGTCGTCGTTCACACGCAGGCGGTACGCTGGGCGCCGCAGACGCTGTGGCTCGACCGCGAGGCCGTCACCTTCCGCTCCTGGCCCGAGTTTCTGCTGGAGGTCTACAGCGTGGAACCTGTAGACCTCCGTGCCAACCCACTCCGCAGCGCGCCCCAGGACAACGCCGAGGTTACTGCCAGCAACCAGGATGACTACCGCGTGATTGCGGTCCAGGGTGACTGGCTGTTCGTGGAAGGAGCCGACGGCCGGGAGGTAGGCAATCCACGCGGCTGGCTCCGATGGCGCCAGGCTGACCGCTTGCTCGTCCGCTACAACCTGCTGAGTTAGTGAGTAGTGGCATTACAGGGTCAAGCCCTTGCGAGAGCATACAGCCTCGCAAGGCGCACGAGGAACGCGATGCCGGAGCATCGGGCAGTGAGTGCAACACAGCGAGATGGGACTCTGGACCGCAACTGCCGATTCGGTCGACGTGCACTACGACCTAGGGATTCCGCTACTTCCCGCAGGCCCTCTGCACCGTATACTCTGCGGATCCAAACGCCTTATTGTAGGGCGCATACGGCCTGATGCGCGTTCGCTTCTCGTTCCTCTTTGCACTCCTCCTGACGGCCTGTGCTGTCCGGGCACAGCCTGATGCCCTGCGGTTCGAGCGCGCGATGGGGGTGGAGGAGCACCTGCCGCAGTCGTCCGTCTATGAGATCCTGGAGGACCAGCGCGGCTTCCTCTGGTTTGCCACACGCGAGGGGCTCGGACGTTGGGATGGCTACACGATGCGCACGTGGCGACGCGAGCCGTTTGATACTGCCTCGCTGCCAGGCAACCTCGTCCGCCGGATCGTGGAAGACGCCGCGGGCGACCTGTGGGCCTACACGGAGCAGACAGACCGCTCGCCGACCGGCATCGCCCGCCTCATCGGGCCGGATCACGAGACGGTGCAGCGCTACGGGCATATAGACGCTCGCCTCCTCCTCGGACCCGATGGCATGGCATGGCTCGTGGATGCCGACAGCCTGTACCGCTTCGATGCCACACGGGAGCGCTTCCTGTCCGTGCGTGCCCGCATCTCCGACGCAGATCCGTCGATGAACGGCGGCTTTGCCACACGCGACGGCACCCTCTGGATCAGTACGCAACAAGGCCTGGAGGCCTACCCGCCTGCCGGAGACGGAATGCCTGCCACTGGTGCCGCCTACCTCGTGCGCCCCGATGTCTCTTGGGGAGCCCTTAACGATCCGCTCTTCTCTCCGGTCGATGCACTCGCCGAAGCCGAGGACGGCACACTCTGGATTGCAGGCATCAAACTGGCGCGCCTCGACCCCACGCGACGGCGCATGATCACGCTTCCAACGCCCTCGCCCGATCCTCAGGGGCCGGGAACCGGCCTCGTTGTCTCGCAGATCGTCCCGAACGGCGACGCGCTCTGGCTCGGGACGCTCGACGGCGTCTATCGCTACGATATCGCCAGCGGCGCGTTCGCGCGCTACTCGCTCCGTCTCCCCGGGGATATCCCAACGCAGAACTGGGTCACGGCGCTGCACCATGATCGGACCGGCGCGCTCTGGGCAGGCACCGTCTGGGGCCTCCACCGCGCCCTCCCTTTCACCAACCCATTCCAGCTCCTTGCGCATAACGCCGACGACCTCAACAGCCTCGGCAGTGGCATCGTGCTCTCCGTCCATGAGGACACCCACAGAACGCTCTGGGTCGGAACGCTCGGTGGCGGGCTCAACCGGATCGACCTCGACGGCCGCATCACACGCTACCGCCATGACTCGGGCAATCCCGCAACGATCAGCCACGACTGGATCTGGTCACTCCAAAGCGATAGCGAGCACCTCTGGATCGGGACGAGCGGCGGGCTCGACCGGATCGCGCTCGACCGACCCGGCCGCGTCGAACGCTTGCGCTTCGGCCCCGAAGCAGGGCCGACGCCTGCAGGCTGGGGACCCAGTGCAAACGGGCTCCATCTCGACACCGACGGCACACTCTGGTTCGGGCACGCCGGCGGGCTCAACCGGCTCCTGCCCAGTGGTGAACGACGCGCAACGCGCGTCCCCGGTGACGCCGCCATCAATGCAGTCCGCACTGTCCCCGGCGGCGCCTGGGTCGCCACTACCGATGGGTTGCTCCGCTACAATGCGGCCGAGGACGCCTTTCAGGCCTACCGCCACGACCCGGATGACCCGACGAGCCTCAGCGACGCCGCGGTCGTCACGATCCACCTCGACCGCAGCGGCACGCTCTGGGTGGGCACGCAGAGCGGCCTGAACCGCTACGATGCGGCCACCAATAGCTTCACGCATATCACCTCTGCCGACGGCCTCCCCAGCGACGTGGTCTACGCGATTCTGGAGGACGCCGATAGCAACCTCTGGGTCTCGACGAACCGTGGACTTGCCCGCCTCGACCCCGATGCCCTTGATGCAGGTGTCCGTGCCTTCACCTTCGCCGATGGCGTTGGAAACGTCGAGTTCAACACGAATGCGGCCTTCCAAGCTCAGGACGGCACGATGTACTTCGGCGGCGACCGCGGCGTGACCGTCTTCGACCCTGCCACGATCCGGGCGAATCCGTACCGCCCGCCGGTCGTGCTCACCGCGCTCCACCGTTCGACGCGCGAGGGCACGGAGACGGTGCGATACCTCGACGCGAGTACGCCGGTTGAGATTCCTCCGCAGGCGTACACGTTCACGCTGGAGTTTGCAGGCCTCAGCTTCTCCAATACAGAGCGAACCACCTATGCCGTGCAAATGGAGGGGTGGGATGACGCCTGGGTCCAGCTCGGCACCCAGCGGCAGGCCACCTACACGAACCTCCCTCCCGGACGGTACACCTTCCGCGTGCGGGCGGCCAATGAGGACGGCGTCTGGGATGAGGAAGGACTGGCCGTGCCCCTCCTAGTCCGCCCCCGCGTCTGGCAGACGTGGTGGTTCCGCGCACTGTTCGTCCTACTCGCGGTAGCGATGGTCGCGATGGCAGCATGGTCGGCGAGCCGCCGACAGTACCGGCGTGAACTGGCTCGACTGGAAGCACGTCGCGCCCTCGAAGCCGAACGCGCCCGCATCTCTCGGGACATGCACGATGAGGTCGGGGCCAGCCTCACCGAGATCACCTTCCTGAGCGAACTGGCCCGCCGCGAACTCGAACGGACCGGCGGCGATGGCGCACCCTCCGAGCCTCACGCCCTTCCCGGTGCGAACCGCCTCGCTCGGATCGCAGACACCAGCCGCGCCACGCTCGACGCTATCGGCGAGATCGTGTGGGCACTCAACCCAAAGAACGACCGACTACCCGCCCTCGTCGGCTATGTGCGTGAGCACGCTGCTCGGTACCTCGACATGGCTAGCCTGAACGCACGGCTGTACTTCCCAACCCACGTGCCCGATTACCCCGTAACAGCCGAGGTCCGCCGTAACATTTTCCTCATCGCCAAGGAGGCGCTGCACAACATCGTCAAGCACGCGCAGGCCGAAACGGTCGTCATCAGGTTGGATATTGAGGAGCAACTGCTGACGCTCACCATAGGCGACGACGGGTGCGGCTTTGCCCTCCCTAGTGGCGATGGAGCCGCTCCGCTCGCAGCGGATCGGTTTCATGGCGGCAACGGACTCGGCAATATGCAGCGACGCGCCACGGAGGTCGGCGGGCAACTCGTGACAGAGACCACACCAGGGGACGGCACCACACTCCGCCTGACTGTGCCACTCTCAGCATCGTCCGTGGTCGGCGCGTGACCGCGCCCTCCCAACATCCCCCGTTTGTGTGACGCGCGGCTCGGGGTCCTCCCCTACTTTGCGGAGACTCACCTACCCATCTGCGTCGTGTCCATCACCGTTGCTGTCGTCGAAGATCGCACGGACGTGCGCGAGGGTCTCGGTGCCCTCATCGACGCATCTGAGGGGTTCGTCTGCGCTGCCACCTTTGGCGATGCGGAGTCCTTTCTCGCCGCTCTCGACAGCCTCCCCCTCGATGTCGTCTTGATGGACATCGGGCTGCCAGGGATGAACGGTATTGAGGCCGTGCGCGAGTTGCGCGCCATCCGCCCGCTGGTCCAGGCCATGATGCTGACCGTCTTCGAGGACGACGACCACGTCTTCGAGGCACTCCGCAGCGGGGCCACCGGCTACGTGCTCAAGACGACTCCGCCGGATGAGTTGTTGGAATCCATCCGGCTACTCAACGCAGGGGGCTCGCCGATGTCGAGCGGGATTGCGCGGCGGGTGGTCGAGACGTTCCACCGGCCGCCGCTCGTGCCGGAAGACGAGCAGCCGCTGACGCCGCGTGAGGAGGAGATTCTGGAACTGCTCGTACAGGGCTTCCGCTACCGCGAGATCGCCGAGCAACTCTTCATCTCTATCGACACGGTGCGGACGCACGTGCGGCATGTCTACGAGAAGATGCATGTCCGATCCCGTGCCGAGGCGACGATGAAGTACCTCGGGCGCGCGTAACCGCCTGAAATCACATCGTCGGGTGAGGCGGACACGGGCCTGGATGGAGCACCTTGAGGCCAATGTTCTATCAACCTGGCCTTCCCATGCGCCGTCTCCTTGCGCTCTCGCTGTTTCTGCTTCCGTTTGCGGCTCTCGCGCAACCCGATCCTTACGAACCAACACCGCTCGTGCCGGGCACCTTCGAACTGACGGTGCACGATGGTGAAGAGCGTACCGTCGAGGGCATGGCCGTCTTCGTGGCTCACCCCGAGGCCCTCGGCGGCGGCTGGACACTGCTAATGGACGATGGCACGGAACTCTTTGCCTTCGAGCGCGGCAGTCAGCCCGGCCTTGACGGGGCCGACTTCGGCGACGAACGGGTCAATGGTGCACCCGAAGATGATGTACGCGCCTCTACATCCGCCTCGATGACGAGGCAGCAGGTGCTTACAGTACGGGCTCTGCGCCGCCTGCCTCACCGAATCGCCTCGCCATTGCTGCGTCCGACGACCAGCACATGATTGGCGCGTTCGACTTCGCGGCCGTTCGTGTGATAGCGAATGATGACGAACGTGACCTGCGCATCGCAGGCCGCTTTCACGCCCTCGAAGAGCCGGACGGAAGCGACGGTGGCGGGGGCAACAACAATTACCTGCCCATTGCCGCGGACCAGACCTGCCCTGAGTTTTACGACAGCATCGGGGCTGGACAGTGGGTTGGCCTCGCCAACGAGATGAACATGGGTGGACCGGCCATCGTGGTCTCTCAACCGGTGGGCTGGCAGATCCAACTCCCGAATAGGTGCAACGAGAACTTCAAGCCTGTGACGGTCACGCTCGGCGCTCCGATGCACAGCCTCCGCCCCGGCATCTACCGGATGGTCAACCCTCTGAGCGGTCGCCCCGGTCTCGGCCCGTTCGAAGTCACGGGGAGCATGCAGAATCCGTACAACAGCCCCTACTACCTTACCTACGGCTATGTCTGGATCACGCGCGTCGATCAAGGACGTGCCGACGGACAGTACAGCGGCTACGCTGTCTCCCATCCTCAGTTTGGTGGCCCATCGATCAACACCCGGGAACAGTTCTCGGCGGCCGGAGGCGGCGTCACCGACTTCGAACTGCCCGACGGGATTGAGCTTACCGAAGGCGTCGAACTGCCGCCCGGGGTGGAGCTTCCGACCGGCGGGGGCAACTGATGCGAGCCGTGCTTCTGTTCATGCTGGTCGGTGGCGTATCGAGAAGCGCAGTAGCCCGCGCGGCCCTTCGTATCTCCAGTCACCGCTCGTCTACGGCTCGTCTGGGCGCGGTCCCGGCTGGAGCCCTCCGCCCGATGCTGCCGAACCTGTCGCCACGCCTGCGGAGGCACTCACGCCCGGCGAGCGCTACACCGTCACTGTCCACCTCACAGCCCTTGAAGGGCCCATTGCACAACTCACTGACGTGCGCAAGTACGAAACGACTGTCGCCTTCACGTACTGACCCTATCCCATGCGATCCCTGTTCCTCCTCAGCCTGTCCCTGCTTATTGCTGGCTGCGCGGGCGGTCCGCCCGGTGACGACTCGCCGCTCCAGGTCACCGCCACCAACGGCACGGCTGAGACGACTCCGCTCTTCTCGTGGTCCCCAGTCGCAGCCACTTCTCTCTGGGTAACGGATGCTGATGGGCGAACGGTCTGGGGTATCGAGCCCGGAGGGCGGAGCCTACCCGAGAATCGCTACGAACACGTCCTGATCGCCTCGCCGGTGCCCTACGGAGCCTACGCCAATCCGACCAGCACAAGCGAGGAAACGCCGCGCACCACGACACCGCCCGGCCCGCTCCTCCCCGGCGAGACGTATACCGTGAACGTGACGCACCTCGGCGGTGGGTCCGGCGGCTTCACGGGGCGCCGCCCCATCGTCCGTAGAGGCTCAGCTACGTTCTCTGTGGCCGTTCGGATTGACCCGTAAAGCCCCTGTTGCGCTCAACACAGAAGCCTGTAGGGGGAGCGTTGGGTGCTTGATACTTAACTCGAATGATCGTGAATGATGGCCCAGCGCTCGCCGGTCCATTCCCAGACGAGGCTGTACCAACCACTCCGTTCGTCCTCACCGCCGCCACTGAGCACGAAACGTCCCGTCACGAGCGCATGGGTTTCTCCGAGAGGTCGTACGGTGATCTGCTCGAACCGTAGGTCTTGGATATTCTCGCCATCACGGAAGAAAAAGCGGCCTAGCAGATCACGCGTGTAGCTGCGTCCATATACGGGACCGTTGCCCGTCATGAAGCTCGTCGAGTCTCGGTACATGGCAACGTGGCCGTCGAGGTCGGCGGCGTTCCAGGCATCGGCAGAGGCCTGAAGCAATCCCGTGATGGCGTCCTCAGCGGAGGGCTGTGCAATGCAGGGAGTGATGGCGATAACCCCAACCAAGATGAGCAGCAGAGTATGGAAGCGCATAGCAGTAGAATGGATCAGGTCATACATGCTAAAAATATAGCATGAAGAGCAAGGTAAAGTAAAGCCGGGCCCTCTTCCATCCTGTTGACAGGCTAGCGCACGAGCCAGTCGGCGTAGAGCTCGGGCCGACGGTCCCGAAGGAAGAGCCGCTTCGCGTGCGAGCGCTCGACCTCGGACAGGTCAAGATCGGCCAGAAGAAGCTCCTCAGTCCCACTCCCAGCTCGTGCGATGACACGGCCATCCGGCGCGCAAACGAATGACTCGCCCGCGAAGGTCAGTCGTTCCTCTTCGCCCACGCGGTTGCAGAGCGCAGTAAAGACGCCGTTCTGGAACGCGGCCACCTGCAACTCAGCCTCGTAGAGCCCCTCGGGCCACTCGCCCACCGTCCCGGCCTGCGGCACCACGATTACCTCGGCCCCGCCCAACGCCAGCGCTCGCAGATACTCCGGGTAGTGGCGGTCGTAGCAGATCGCCACTCCGATGCGCCCGGCAGCGGTTTTGTAGACCGGTGCCCCGCGATCACCCGGGGCGTAGTAGTCTTGCTCGTGGAAACCTTCGTAGTCCGTGATGTGCACCATCCGTGTGATGCCAAGCAACGACCCATCGGCGTCGATCACGGGCGAAGAGTCAAACGTACGGCCGCCTGCACGCTCGAAGAGGTTCAGCACCAGCACTACGCCAAGTTCTTTGGCCAGGGCGGCGAAGGCGTCCGTGGTGGGGCCCGGAATCGGTTCGGCCTGCACGAGTGTCTCTGGCGTGGCGTGGCGCTGCGGGTAGAAGGGCGTCAACGCCAGTTCGGCGAAAGCGACGAGGTCGGCCCCCTGCTGCGCGGCCGCGCGGACGGCGACGAGGCCCCGTTCGCGATTGACCGTGAGATTTGCGGTGGCGGATTGCTGAACGAGGGCGATGCGCACGGGACTCGGAAGCCTGAGGTGAGGCACTCAAGTTATCGCTCGTCCAGCAGGGTCGCCTCGACGGCACGCACCATCGCCTCCTCCGAGAAATGATCGAGCGCTCGCTGCCGTCCGGCTTCAGCGATACGCGGAGTCGCTATCGGGTCGGTAAGAAGCGTACGTAGCGTATCGGCCAACGCCTGAGCATCGCCAGGCGGTACGAGGTGGCCGGTCTCGCCGTCGTTGATGACTTCGGGCGCGCCGCCCGCATCCGTCGCTACGACGGGCCGTCCGGCGAGGGCACCCTCCACGAGGACACGGCCGAACGGCTCCGGCGCCACGGAGGTATGCACCACGACATCGCAGGCCTTCATGAGGACCGGCACATCGTCGCGGAAGCCAAGGAAATGGACCCGCTCGGTGACCCCCAGCGAGGCCGCCTGCGCACGGAGCGCGTCGGCGTAGACCCGATCCTCCGCAAAGAGCGCATCGCCGACGAGCAACGCATGCGCCTCCGAGAGATAGGCCAATGCTTCAAGCAAGACGTGCTGCCCCTTCCACTGCGCCAGCCGACTGAACACGCCGATCACAGGCGTCTCCCCGACGCCCAAGGCCATGCGCACCTGCGCGACCTCGTCCTCAGCAACCGCGTCGAACGGCGCCGGGCTGATACCGTTGTACACCACGCGCACCTTGTTGGGGTCGCCTCCGGCCTCCATGAACGCCTCGGCGGTGGCCTCGGAGTTGCAGATGACATATGCGGCACGCCGATTGGCGAGGCCCACCGCCAAACGCCGCCGGGCTGGGCTGAAGTGATCGGCGGTGATGATGTCGCGCAGGTGCCAGACGAGCGGACGCCGGGCGAGCAGTGCGGCGACGGCGCCGATGACGAGCGCCTTCTGCGAGTTGGCGTAGAGTACGTCGAAACGGCGCGCCTGCCGGGCCAGCCGCGTCGCGAGCGCGAGAATGCCCGGCACCGTAAGCAAGTCGGCCACGGCCCCGCCGCCCCGCGTCGCGCCGAGCACGGCCGCCGAGGCTGGCAGGATGTCTACCGGAACCTCGGCCTCGTTGAGGTGCTGGCGGAAGGGGCCGTCTTCGAAGAGCGTGACGGCCCGCTCGCTTCGCCACCGACGCGCCAGCGAAAGCAATGACCACTCGGCCCCGCCCATCACAGCGGCATGGTCCACGAACAGTACACGCGGAGGCTGGGTGCTCATCCGAGCACCTCCTCGTAAACCGCCCGCGTCTGCCGGGCGACAGCGGCCCAGTCGTAGCGGGTGCGGGCGAAGGCCTGGCAGGCTTCCTCTGACGGCAGAGCCAGGGTGCCGTCGAGCGCTTGCCCGAGGCCCTCTACCAGCGCGTCCGGGCCATGTGCGGGCAGAATGAGATTGGTCGAGAGGTCGCGCACGACTTCGGGGAGCCCGCCGACCGGCGTGACCAGCGGCGGCGTCCCGGCGGCCAGCGACTCGGCGACGATCAGGCCAAACCCCTCCAGCGCGACCGTCGGCACCACCGAGAGGTTGGCCGCTCGGTAGGCCACGGGCAGGTCTTCATCGGGGACGAACCCGAGCAGGCGCACATGCTGCCGCAGCCCGCGCGTCTCGATCTGTGCGTCCAGTTCGGCTTCAATGGGTCCGGTTCCGGCGATCAGCACCAACACGTCCGGGATACGCTCGCGGAGGCGCACCGTCGCCTCGATCAGATCTTCGAGACCCATCCGGTGCCGGAGACGCCGCACGCAAATCACGATGGGGCGATCCGTAGACCAGCCGAGTTGCTGCCGCGCTTGCAGGCGGCTGAGTCCGGTGTCGAAGCGCTCGACCTCGACGCCGCCGGGCACGAGGCGAATGCGCTCCGGGTCTGCCTCGTAGCGCTGCACGAGCACGTCGCGGAAGGCTTCCGAGAGCACGATGAACCGTTCAGCCCGGCGATACACGGCCTGCTCGATGGCGCGCTTGGCCCGGACGGCCACCCCCACATTGCCTTCGACGCCGCTCTCGGCGGCCCACGGCCCGTGGAAGTGCACCACGAGTGGAACGTCGCGGAGCAAGTCCAGACCCGGCGCGGTATAGAGCGCAAAGTGGCTTGCTACGAGATCTGGCCCACTCGCGAGACCACGCCGGATCGCCCGACGCGCAGCCAGAAGACGTTGGGGCATCGCGGTATCGATGGGCGCAAAGCCCTCGACCACTCCCCCTCCTTCCATCGCCGCGACGATTCCGCGGACCCCGACGCCCGCTTCAGGGAGGTAGTGCGCGAGGTTGTAGAACACGCGGTTCAACCCGCCCGGTTGCTCAGGCAGCCAGCCCATCCCGAGCTGAAGCGTGGTGAGAGCCACCCGTGTGGCTGGACTCTGAGTGGAAACGGCGCGGTTCTCCATCACGGAACGTGCACGGCCAGCGACTCGGGAGCATAGGCAAGCATACGCGCATAAACCACCTGCGCTCGAGCCAGCCAATGCTGCGCCTCGGGATCGTTCAACTCGACTGCTTTCTGCGCCCGAACGCGTTTGCGTGCTTCGGCCTTGGCCTTCTTCTGCGAGGTAAGCCCTCGTACGGTTCGCACGTTCTCTTCGGTCGGCTCGAAGACGACAAAACTGGTCCCGAAACGCTCATTGACGGCTTCGATGGCGAGGTTCGGATGACGCGTGGTGATGACGAAGGGGCAGATCACCACCGACGCGGCTACGGACTCGATGACCTCATAGTAGCGGACGTAGCTGCGGAGCGCCTGGGCAAGGGACACGTAGGGCCAGCGCGAGACGAGCGAGAGGGCAGCGCCTTCGGGCTCGCGAATCGTCACGAGCGTGGGGATTTGCAAGTCTGCCGCGCGCAACACGCCGACGGCCGCATGCAGGTGATGCGCCAACCGGACAGGCTCCGGCTGGGCGTGCTTGAAGGCACGCGTCAGGTAGGAGTTGGCCGAGCCCTGGAAGCCATCGATCACCAACTCGGTGTCGGGCAGCACTTCCGCTTCCCGCGGATCGATATGCCCCGCCTGCCGGATTTTGTGCTGCCCCCAGCGCACCACAGGCCAGTAAAGCATCCGGAGGCGCGGATCGGAGGCGACCCGCATACGGAATTCGAAGCGGGCACTACGGAAGGAGTTGGAGAGGGTCATGGGGAAGGGATCGGCTGCTCCTCTAAGGCAAAAGAATCGCGGTCGTAGAACTGAAGTGCCACATCGGCCGTGAGGTCGAAGATGCGGCGACGTTCGTCCAGTGTAATCTGGCTGCGGCGGAAGTCGAACAGGGCCGCACTGTCGCGATGGAAGTCTTGCACGCGCCCCTTGCGCGCCGCGGCGCGGTCTCCGGTCGTGAGCGTCTCAATGCGGTGCTCGACGCGCGAAGACCAGGGCAATTCGAGCGCCTCATAGAGGTATTGAAACGTCAGCACGGGCTCGGCACTCAGCGCCTCGTGCGTCACGAAGTGCCACCCTTCCTGCGCCTGCGCTTGCCGGAGCAACACCCGGTAGACGGTCCGCCAGTGCGCGGCGGCCGCGTCGATGGGGTCGTCCCAGGCTCGCTCCAGAAAGGCCTGCTCATCCTGTTCGGCGAAGTGGTCCTCCACGAGCGCCGGTTGCCTGGCGAACCAGCGCAGGGTAGGATGCCAGCCGAGCCGCTTGAGGCTCGCGGCAAGGCTCACCGGGTGCCGCACCACAATGACGGGTACGATGCTGTGCCGAGCCTGCAGATAGGCCGCAACGAGCGGCGCTGTCGGGTCCTTGACCACCGCGGCGGTATGAAATGGGTTCATCTTCGCCAACCGCAGGTAGAACGGCCCGCGACTGCCCGCCAGCCGCTTGCTTAACCGCCGCGGCCATGGATCCTGCTTGTGGACTTTGGTCTTGAGCGAGAAGTCGTACTGGACGAGTCGCTCGGCCGCGGCCGCAAAACGCTGCATGGCTTCGGAGTCGAGCGC
>JABDIZ010000231.1 GCA_013003465.1 Rhodothermaceae bacterium | reverse complement strand
GGACACGGTGCTGGACTACAACTTCCTGCGCGATGCGGTGGAAGAGGTGAACGAAGGATTTCCATTACCCGTACTCAGCTACACGCTTGAGTTCTAGCGGCTCCCGACCGGCACGGCACGGCCGACTCCGGCGATGCTGAACGGCAGCGGCGCTCGCATGTTGGGTGCCGCGAAGGTGCCACTGATGGTGATGCCAGTGGGGTCGTATTCCTCCTCGGTTTCGTGACGCCGCAGGCAATCGAGGTCGTACGTGCGCTCAAGTCTGCTGGTGAACGTTTCCTGCGTGCCGGAGCCGCTCAGGTCGAAAGAGCCCTCCACGCGCGTTGGCGTGACGCTGGTGATCGTGACGGAGCCCTCCAGACGTCCCCAGAGGGAGATCTGTTGACCGTCAAAGTCTTCTTTTCGGGTGCCACCGCAACGATACGTCTCCCAGTCGCCGGTCCAGCGGGTGTAGAAGACCGAGGACGTTTCAGGGCCCTGGGGAGGCGGAGCCGTGTCGTCCGGCGCGAGCGAGTAAGCGCGTGCCGGGTAGCGCTCGCCGTCGCGGATGTCCGCCGCCTGCACGCCGGGGAGGTAGACGATCACGCTGGCTGCTGAATTGGAGGCCCACCCGCCTATACCGCCGTGGCGTGTGGTCACTGCGTCTTCTGTGCGCACGTTGTCCGAGGCGACGCCGCCCCCAACCACCGGGACGAGGTTCGGCGCGAAGATGTGGAAGAACACGCCGCTCTGGCCCGGATCGGCTGTCTGCGGCTCAGCCATGATCTCACGGACGACCCGCATCACCTGCATCATCTGCTGCGGCGTGACACCGGCGGGCATATCGCCTTCCATCATGAGGCGGAGGTTGGCTTCCGAAACGCCCGTCTCGCGGGACACGCGCGGCAGATGCCGGGCCAGCAATTCATCTTCCGTCGCATCGTAGTCGAAGTTCTCGTCTTGGTCGGCGATCCACTCGAGGTCGCTCACGCCGAAGGGTGTCACGCACGCGACGCCGCCGTCGCCGTTGATGCTCATGTCGCCGCGCCCGAGCATGAAGACGCTCTCGGTTACGTCGATCGCAACCATGGCCTGCCGCATCGCTGCGGCCTGAGCGACGAGGGCGGCGCGCTCGGGACTGCTGTAGTTGAGAGCGGCAATGAACGAAGCTTCACTGCAGGGCTCCACGCCGCCGTCGAGTTCGAGCGTGAGCGTATAGGCTTCTTCCTCGGTGTCGGCAGGCTCCGGGCCGATGTTCGCCACGCGCACGCGGAGGGTGTCGGGGCCGTTGTAGCCGTAGAGCACCGTCGTGTAGACGTTCCGATCGAGGCCGACGCTGGTATAGTCCAGACGCTCGCCGTCTACGATCAGATGCAGCGCTTCGTCGTTGCCCTCCAGCGTAACCGTCGCCCCGACGGCCTCGTCTTCGGGGACGGGCACGATGAGGTCGTAAGCGTGCGTCGCGACGGGCAGGATGGTCGTCGTGTAGGGCACCTCGACGGTCCGTGCGCCTGCACCCGGCGGATCGAGGGTCTCCTCGCGGTAGCCCGCGTCGTTGAACAGGTCTTTGGGCTCGCCGTAGCGCGCGATGAACTCGGGGTAGTAGTGGTAGAGGCCGTCACGGTGCCAGCGCGCGAGGCCGGTGTGGAGGCCGGTCAGCCCATTGGCCGGGCCGAGATCCTGCTCGAAGATGTGCGTCAGGTACTGGATGCGATCCTGCGCGCCGAGGATGACGCCGAGCTGACTCCAGAAGTAGTAGCGGCGGTACGCGCCCTGACACGACTCCGCGGTACACGGGGTCGGGACGTGTAGCGACTCGTCGAGGCCGCGTGCTGTGCTCGGGTGGAGCACCGGCGCGTCCGGGTCGGTGATGCTGAACCAGGCATATTCGACGCCCTCGGCGGTGCCTTCCCAAAGCCAGTTGTAGGCCACGCCACCGGCACTGCCGTCTCGGCGGTACGGCCGCTGTACGGCATGGAACAGTTCGTGGACCATCGTCCGGTCGGATGGGCGATCCAGGAAGATGCCGAGGCCGCCGCTCCGGTCACGGTGGATCCAGAAGTCGGAGCGGAGGAAGAGTTCGCGGACGCTAGGGACGTAGACCCCCCAGGCGTTGTCGAAGTGCTCTGACACGTCATCGGCAATCCAGGCGCGGTACGAGCCATCCGGGTCTTGGTCGATGACCGGGCCGGGGAACCCGAGATCGCGCAGCCACGGGCTGGCGTCTTCCAACTGGCCCCGCGCGATAGACGCTGCTCCCGTGATGTCGTCGTCGTGGCAGTTGAGTTCGACCAGTTCTGGGTCGCCCAACTCATCGAGGAGGCGCAAGACGGTCTCCTCGTTGCAGTGGACGGACCACTCGGTCGTCAGCCACGCCTTGGCGCGTAGCACGAGGGTAGCAAACAGCAGGGC
>JABDIZ010000144.1 GCA_013003465.1 Rhodothermaceae bacterium | reverse complement strand
CAGGCGGGCCAGCGGCGAGGCATCGAGCGCATCGCGAAAGCGATGCGGGGCATCCCACGGGGCAGGCGTCCAGTCGCTGCCAAACCGGTTCGGCGTCCGCTGCCGTGCGACGGCGTATTCGTAGGTGCCTGCCAGTCGAAGATGTTCCGTGCGTCGTTCCAGGCGAAGGGCCAGTCCGTACGCGAGGCCATCAGCGGCAGCGAGCGGGGTGTCGGTGCCGCCGTAGTTGGGGACAAGCAGGTGCGGCTGATGCTTGAGGTAGGCTTCGGCGCCCACGGTCCAGCCTTCGGTCGGCTCCGCGAGCACCTCGGTGGCGAGGTGGTAGGCTTCGGGCGGGCGGGCCTCGGCAGGGAGCGGCAGCCAGTAGCGCACATCGGGGACGAGCGGGGCCGGGCCGCCATCGGCCACGTCCACGGCGGTCAGGAACTGAAGGTAGCGGCCCGCCGCCAGGCGCACAGCCCACGGACCCATCGTTTCAGAGGCGCCATCGTAGCGGAGTGCAGCGCGGGGCTCGGCGTAGAGCGCCTGCCGCTCCGGCAGCCAGGTCAGCCGCGCCCCAAGCGTGAGCGTCGCCGACCCCAGCGTGATGCGGTCCTCGGCCGATCCCGCCACGCTCCAGCCGAGCGAACCGTTCCCCGCGGCTGGAGGAGCGCCGGGCCACTCGAAGGGCTGCGCCCCATCGTAGCGAATCACCTCCACCCCGGCCGTGCCCCAGTGGTTGGGCGAGAGGGCGATGTCTACGCCCGAGCGCACGCCCGCGACCGCGACGGTTCCCACAGTATTGCCGGACTCGCCGCCGCCGAGCGCGGGGGGGCGGCGGAGGCGGTAGCCGCTCATCCAGGCGCCGACGTGGGCGAAGGCCCGCGCGCCCTGGACCCACTCGACCCGGAGTTGCCCGGTCCCGTTCGTCCAGCGGTAGGCATTCTCGTACAGCTCGTCGGCGGGCGACTCATCCGGCCCCACGTCCTCGACGCCGAAGCCATGTTGGGCGACATAGACTGAGCCGTGGAGGCTCCGCAGCCCACCCAATCGGACTTGACCGGCCGCGTGTGCATCCGTGAAGCGCAACTCGACCGGGAAGCCCTCGGGCGCATCGGGCACGGAGGGTTGGCCCAGTTGTTCGATCAGAAACCCATCCGGCGCCGTCCACGACTGCAGGCGTGAGGCCAGCGTCGGCGGCTTGAACACGCCCCAGAGGCCTTGCCGCGCGGTGAGGGCCCACGTTCCCTCAACCGCCTCTGGTCGGCCCGTCCGTCCGCCCCACCGCACGTTCAGCGCAAGCGGGTCAAGCTGGGCGGTGAGCGCCTGTCCGGCCGGGGGCGCGGTCACGGATTCGGCTTCGATAACGCCGGAGAGGTGGCTCCCGTGGCCCGCCCCAAACCCGGCTTTGCGGACGACCACACGCGAGAGGGCGAAGGGGCTGAACGGTCCGATCAAACCGCCCAGGCTCACTGGCACGAGCACGGGCGCGCCGTCGAGCCGAAAGGCGTGCTCGCTGACGGCTCCGCCCTGGACGTGAACGTCGGAGAGGGCCTCCCCGGCGCGCACGCCCACGATGGCGTCGAGCGAGCGTCCGACATCAGGCGTGACGGGCGTCGGCGCCAGGAAGGTGACCGCCAGTGGATCGGACGGGTTCGCGGGCGGGGTTGCCGTCAATGCGTCGCGGGCGAGCAGGTCTTCGCCGAGGCGCTCGGCGAGCGTCTGTCGTTCCAGTCCACTTACGACAATGGGGGCGGCCCACACCGGTTCGGGATTGAGGGCCACGACGACGCGCTCGGTTTGATCGGCTTCGACGTCTATGACCAGCGCCGCGCGTTGGTATCCGACGTGGCTCACCACGAGGCGACGCGCTCCCGGCAGCAGGTGGGGCAGGGCGAATCGGCCCGCAGCGGTGGTCGCGACGCCCCTTGGTTCACCGGTCTCCGCCGCGACGAGGATCACGTGGGCCCCCACGAGCGGCGCGCCGGTTTCGGCGTCCACGATCTCACCGCTGAGTGCGCCCCAGCGCGGTGCCTCCTCCGCCTGAAGGATTAGCGCGTAGGTGCCCGACGAGAGGCGGGCGTAGTCAAGGCCGGTGCCCCGCAGAATACAGGCGAGCGCCTGCTCCAGCGGTTCGCGGTCGACGCGGCAGAAGGCGGTTCGACCGTCCACGAGCGCGTTGTCGTAGACGAGCGGGATGCGCGTCCGGTCGATGAGCGCTTCGAGGGCCTCCTGCAGGGGGACGCCCATCGCCACGAGCGTGACCCGTTGCGTGTTGGCCTGTGGATCCGTCGGCTGCTGGGCCTGCACGATGGAGGCACTCCCCCCGCTTGCCACCGGCAGCAGGAGGAGTGCCAGACCTGACCGTCGGAGGAGGGCGGTCAAGCGCAGGCCCAGAGCGTGAAGCGTCAACAGGGTCAGTCGGTTGGCTCGGAGGCAGCGGGAGTAGCGTAGAGTTCGAAGCCGTCAGCGCGCGCGCGGTAGCGTAGGTCCAGCGCCAGCGCAAGATCGCGGACGACCGCGTCCGCCGAGGTGGGATTCCGCAGGGCGACGCTCACCCGCCGTTGGCGGAGAGTGGGCGGCTGCGAAGCGATGCGTAGGCCGAAACGGCGCTCCAGGTCATTCAGAATCAGGCCCAGCGGACGGTCCTTGTAGACCAGATCGCCCTCGCGCCAGGCGAGGGCGATCTGGATCTCCTCCTCGGCCAGGATCGGTGTGGAGTCGTCTTCGGTCACGCGTCCGGTTTCGCCGGGCGTGAGGAGGATGGCCTCCGCCGGGCGCTCCGCCGAGGCGAGGCGTACGCGTCCCGACACGAGGGTCACGGTAGTCGCGGCCTCGGGATCATCCGGCCACGCCCGCACGCCGAACTCGGTGCCGAGCACAGTCACCTCAGCATCGAACGTCTGCACCACGAACGGCCTGTCGGTTTCGGCCACGTCGAAGTAGGCCTCACCCTCCAGCGCCACGGCGCGTGCGTCGCCGACACGCCCAAACAGGCGCGCCCGGCGCAGCGTCGAGCCGCTGTTAAGCGTGACAGTGGAGCCGTCTGCGAGTTGAACAAGCACGCGCTCGCCTGCAGGCGCGGTAACGATCGCCGGCTGCTGTACCCACAGGAACGCGAGGAGGGTGGCAGCAGCGAGGCTACCCAGGGCCCACGCCGTGTGGCGCCGATGGACAGCAATCCACTGAGCCGGGCGATCACGGCGCGTGGAGGGCATCCAGGCGGAGTTCGGTTGGGCTGAGAGGTGCGCGAGTAGTTGCTCAGTGCGAGCGACAGCCTCAGGACGGGGAGCCTCGGTTGGGGCGGCATACGCCGCGAGCGCCCAAGTGTCACGCAGGCGCTCAGCCTCATCGGGCGGCAACTCAGCGAGGACACGGTCGAGGTCCGGGTTCGGATCCGGTGGACCGCCCGCGGGGCGGCCGTCGGGGGCATGGAAGGATCGAGAGGTCATGGTGCCAGGGGCTGGCGGGAGGGGGCGCCAACGAGGGCGTCGAGGCGATGACGGAGGTCGCGGAGGGCGTGGACGATATGCGTGTCCACCGTGCGGATGGAGAGGCCCATCACCGTCGCGATCTCAGCGTGGCTCAGGCCGTCGAACCGGCTGAGGGCAAAGGCTTCGGCGCGTCGGGGAGGCAACTCGCCAATCCAGCGGCGGAGGTAGCGGCCGAGTTCTCGCGCCTGAAGCACGGCATCCGGGGCTACGGGGTCTGCACTGTGCGTCGCTTGATGGTGTGCGTCTTCCACTTCCACATCGGGTGCGATGCGGGTGCGGCGGCGGTTCTGGTTCAGAGCGCGGTTGCGAGTCATGGTATAGAGGAGCGCCTGGAGCGACAGCTCGACAATGAGGGTCTCGCGCTGCTCCCACAGCTTGACGAACACGTCCTGCACGACGTCATGCGCGGTCTCTATGCTGCCTGTGAGGCGGTGCGCGTAGCGAACCAGCGGGGCCTGATGCACTCGGTACACCTGCGTTAGCGCGGCGGGATCGTTGAGGCGCACATGCGCTGCCAATGGGCCAGAGACCATGTCGGGACCAGCTCGGGTCATGCAGCGTAGCGGTTCATCGGTTCTGCGGGGGCGCAGGGATCGTCTGAGGCTACGACCCCGAAGGCGCGCCGCATGCGTAAGCCCTAGTGTATGAAACCGCAACGCCGCTCAGGTGCCGATACGCATCCCGATGCTGGTGCCCGCGGGCGAATTGGGCATCTAGAACGACCGCGGATGGGGCGAAGTCCAGTTGGCGGATGAAGGCGCAGGCTTCTGCTGCGTCATGCTCGCAGTCCATCCCCGCGTCTTCTCCCTCCACGGAGAGTGGGCGGGTGTAGACTACCGGGTTCAGTGCCCGGTTTAGCCTCTCCTCTTCGCAGCGAAGTCGTTCACGAGGCTTGGCATCGCCGTAGAGGCGAAGTACCATAATGCGATGAGCCCATTAGTGACGGGCGCATCCCATACCGGGTCGGCGGCGTTGAGTACGATCAAGCCCCGAGCAGATGGACGTACACGCGGCCCTCGTTACTTGCCCTTGCCTGAGGACATGGAAGATTCCAGTGCCATTTCGCCGCGCCGCGCGCTCGTTCTCTTCTCCGGGGGGCAGGACTCCACGACGTGCCTGTTCTGGGCCCTTTCTCCTGAGCACGGGGGGTTCGAGGAGGTCGAGGCGCTCGGCTTCCGGTACGGGCAGAAGCACGCCATCGAACTCGATCAGGCGCGCCTGATCGCCCAGGCGGCTCGTGTCCCGTTCACCGTGCTCGATGTGACGGGCCTCCTCGCTGGGAGTGCTCTCACCGAGTATGACAAGGACATGAGTGGGGCTCACGAACGAGCTCCAGAGCTTCCTGCCTCGTTTGTCCCAGGTCGGAACGCGCTCTTCCTCACAACGGCAGCTTCGTATGCGTACACGCGAGGAATCGAAGACCTCGTGGGGGGCATGTGTCAGACCGATTACGCGGGCTATCCTGACTGCCGTCGCGTCTTCGTCGATAGCCTTCAAACGACGATGACGCTCGCGCTCGACCACGATCTTCGCATCCACACCCCGCTGATGTACCGCACGAAGGCCGAGACCTGGAAGCTGGCTGCCGATCTCGGGTCGGTAAGGGGCGTTGATGTGCTGGAGGCCGTACGCGAACTGAGCCACACCGACTACCACGGGGATCGGAGTGAGCGTCACCCATGGGGGTACGGGCGGCTCGACAATTCCGCCTCAATCCTGCGGGCACGTGGCTACGAGGAGGCCAAGGTGCAGGGGTGGGTATGAGTGTCTCGACCACTCACGAGGTTGGTTTCGCTGCCCGGCGGGAGCCTTCGGCTGCACCCGTTGACGGGGAGCGCAAGAAGCGCTATGCCATCAAGGCCATCTGGCGGACGCTGCAGGGAGAGGGAGCATGGTCGGGCCGTGCAGCGGTGTTCGTCCGCCTAGCCGGATGCAACATGTGGACGGGCGAAGCGCGGGATCGCGCGCGCGATGCGGCCCGCAACGGCGCGGCCTGCCCACTCTGGTGCGATACCGACTTTCGCAAGGCCGGAGCCGTCAGGCTCACGGCATCAGACCTGGTTGCTGAAATCCAAAGGGTCGCTGCCGAGGCCAATCCCGAGGTTCCCATCCGCTTCGTTGTGCTCACGGGCGGTGAGCCCTTTCTCCAAGCCGACGCTGTCCTTGTCCAGGCGCTTCACGCGGAGGGCTTCGAGATCGCCGTGGAGACCAACGGGACGGTGGCGCTCGCCGAAGCCTTTACCGATGCCGAGGGAGCCCTCGCTCTGCCTGATTGGGTGGTGTGCAGTCCCAAGCTGCCCGAAGACCGGCTGGTGCTTGAATGGATGGACGAGTTGAAACTCGTCGTCCCCGATTATCGCCCCGAGGCCTACGCGCGCTTTGCTGAGCGGACGCGTCCGCACGAGGTTGCTGGGCGAACGCGGCGCCATCTGTGGCTCCAACCCGAGGACGGCCCCCGGCAGGAAAAGGCGACGCGGCTGGCCATCGCTCTTGCGCTTCGGCAACCGGACTGGCGGGTCTCCGTCCAAACCCATAAGCTTCTCGGTATTGACTGATCTTTTTCTCAAGCCGCTGGGCTGTTGCTCAGCCTTCCCTCTGGCGCTACCGCCGACGGGTGCCGTCGCTCCGCCGTGTGAAGGTGACGTTGCGGAGCATCGGATTGCTGTAGTCGAGCACCACGACTTTACCGTCCTCGTCCCGGCGGAAGCGTATCGTCATCCTCCCTCGCTGAAACGTGTCGGGAGCGATCGGCGCGAAGTCGAACGGCCGCGAATCGTTGAGGCGGATGGCCAAGCCGTCGTCACGAGGCGCCATCTCGAGGACCGACCTCAACTCGTCGCTTTCCCAGTGGCCCCCGAAATCCTCCAGATCAGCCGCGGTGGGCGCATAAGGCTGCGCGCGGCGATACGGCGTCGACTCGCCCTCCATCGAGATGAGGTTGAACGCGTCCTGTGACAGGAAGTGGAGTTCGAACTCGTCCTGCGACATGAAACTCAGCGCGCCGCTCGGGTTACGGAAACGGTCGCTGGTCACCGTGACGAGCAGGGGGCCGCCGGGGATGCGGAGAGTGCCGTCGTTCACGACCAGGCGCATGGG
>JABDIZ010000143.1 GCA_013003465.1 Rhodothermaceae bacterium | reverse complement strand
GTAGATCGACTGCGCGTCATCACCGACGGCCGTGACGTTGCCGTGGACGCTCGCGAACCGCTCGACGAGTTGCGCTTGCAGGCGATTGGTGTCCTGGTACTCATCCACCAGCACATGCCGACTGCTGCCCGCGACGACGCGGCGTGCCTCGGCGTCGGTGTCGAACAGTTCGAGCGTGCGCGCGAGGAGGTCGTCGTAGTCCATCAGGCTGTTGCGGCGCTTGAAGCTGCCGAACTGCTCGCGGAGATCCTCCAGTTCATCGAGGTGGATGAGGTACTGGGGCCAGCGTTCTTCGAGCGCGTCAGCCAGTTCGAGGTCGCGGTTGAGCGCGGCCGAGAAGATGGCCTGGAGCGTGCGCTTGCGCGGGAAGCGCTTCTCGGACTGGTGCAGCCCGGCCTCGGTGCGGAGCACATCGAGGACGTCCGCAGAGTCGGAGGCATCGAGAATGGTGAAGCGCCGCTCGAAGCCGATGCGGTCGGCGTAGCGACGCAGAATCTGGACGCAGAACGCGTGGAAGGTGCCACCGCGGACGCGCTCGCAGCGCCCGTCGAGGAGCGCCGTGGCGCGAGCGAGCATCGCCTTGGCCGCGCGGCGCGTGAACGTCAGCAGCACGATGTGCTCGGGCGGCACGCCGGTTTCGATCAGGTAGGCCACGCGGTAGACGAGTGTGCGCGTCTTGCCCGTCCCGGCGCCCGCCACGATGAGCACCGGGCCGCTTCCTGCTGTCACTGCCGCGAGTTGCTGCGGGTTCAACTCGGCAGCATAGTCGAGCGTCAGCCCGTCGGAGTCGGCGGGCGGATCGGCGGGGTCGGAATGGAGGACGAAGCGGCGGGCCACGCCCGAAAGTACGGGTGTTGGGTGCCAGCGGCTGTCCACAGGGCGGAGCGGCTTGTCCACATATCCACGCGCATTGCGCCCCCTCCCCCCGGCAGTCTATATTCGTAGCACTGTTTTTGGCCCAGCAGGGTCCCCCCGGCCATTCCGGCGCAGCAGCAGACGCATGGGCAAGGTCATCGCGGTCGCGAATCAGAAAGGCGGCGTGGGTAAAACCACCACGTCGGTCAACCTTGCTGCGTCGCTCGCCGCCACCGAACGCCCCACGCTCCTCGTCGACATCGACCCGCAGGCGAATGGTACGTCCGGCCTGGGCATCGAGTCGCGCACGGCCTCGCCGTCGGTCTACGAGGTGCTCACCGGCGACGTACCGCTCGAAAACGCCGTGCGGCAGACGGAGATGCCGTTCCTCGACCTCGTCCCGAGCCACATCAACCTGGTCGGCGCCGAGATCGAGATGATCGACATGGTCGAGCGCGAGCAGGTCATGAAGAAGGCCCTCCGCCGCGCACGCCGCACGTACGACTTCGTCGTCATCGACTGCCCCCCGAGCCTGGGGCTGCTCACCCTCAATTCCCTCACCGCCGCCGATTCGGTGGTGATTCCGGTGCAGGCGGAGTATTTCGCTCTCGAAGGGCTCGGGCAACTCCTCAACACCATCAAGCTCGTTCGCCAGCACCTCAACCCGGACCTGGAGATCGAGGGCGTGCTGCTGACGATGTTCGATCCGCGCCTGCGCCTCGCGAGCCAGGTGGCCGCCGAGGTGCGCCGCTACTTCGGCGACAAGGTGTTCAAATCGGTCATTCAGCGCAACGTGCGCGTGGCCGAGGCGCCCAGCTTCGGCAAACCCGTCATCCTCTACGACATCGTCAGCACCGGGTCGAAGAACTACATGATGCTGGCTCAGGAGGTGATCGACAACAACCAGCGGTTCCTCGACGAGTTCAACGTCCACGAGGAGGAAGCCACGCCGGATGCCCCTCCCGTCGCCACCGTGTCGGGCGACGGGCTGTACCGCCCTGCAGCCCCGCATCACCCCCCTGCACGGACGGCTCAGGCTGAGGAGCCGCGCGCTTCCCAGAGCGAAGCACCGCCCTCGCTGACGGAACCGGCCCCGGATGCATCCATGCCGGCGGCCGTCCCCGGGGAGCCAACGGTGCTTCCCCCCGCGCCGGAGCCGGACAACCGGGTACGCGAGGAAGACCTCTCGGTCGAACAGGCTCCAGCACCGGAGCCCTACCCCCCCACACCACCGCCGCCGCCCGTCACGCCGCCCAACGGCCTGAATG
>JABDIZ010000193.1 GCA_013003465.1 Rhodothermaceae bacterium | reverse complement strand
TCTCGTGGACGGTGTCGCCGCCGAGGTCGCGGTTCTGCACGTGGAGTGCATTGAGCGACTTCACCAGCGCGTTGACGGCTTCGCTGAGTTCCTTGGCCGTCTCGGTGACGCCCTCGAAGACGAGGTCGATGTCGTCCCCCGCCTCGGCGGTGCTGGCGACTTCGCGGAGGTAGCGCAGCGCGGCCGGAAGCACGAGGGTGCGGGCCAGCGTCTCGGTCGTCTCGGCCTCAATGTTGACCTTCAGGAAGTACTGCTCGACGAGGATGTCCTCGCGGCTCCGCAGTTCCACCTCGCTGAGCACCTCGTATTTCGAGAAGAGGGCGAGGTTTTTCTCATCAAGCAGATGATGGAGCGCGTCCATCGTCGTGCGCAGGTTGAGCAGCCCCCGCTTCTCGGCCTCTTCGTGCCATGCGTCGGCATAGTTGTCGCCGCCGAAGATGACGGCTTTGGCGTCGTGGAGGGCTTCGCTGAGCACCTCCGCCACGGCGCCCTCGAAGGCCTGCTTCGATTTTTTCTTGCCCTTCAGCTTCGCTTCGAGCATCGTGCCCATCTCGTCGAGCGCATCGGCCACGATGACGTTAAGGATCGTGTTCGCCCACGAAACCGTCTGCGACGAGCCGACGGCGCGGAACTCGAACTTGTTGCCCGTGAAGGCAAACGGCGAGGTGCGGTTCCGGTCTCCGGCGTGCTTCGGCAAATGCGGCAGCGTCTTGACGCCGAGGCCGAGGAGGCCGCCCTGCTTGCTGCTCTGGGCCGGGCCTTCTTCAAGCTGCTTGAACACGTCTTCGAGTTGATCGCCGAGGAAGACGCTCATGATGGCCGGGGGCGCTTCATTCGCGCCGAGGCGATGGTCATTGGCCGCCGAGGCCACCGAGATCCGGAGCAAATCCTGATGCTTGTACACCGCCCGGATGACGGCGGCGCAGAAGAACAGGAACTGCATGTTGTCGTGCGGGTTGTCGCCCGGCTCCAGCAGGTTCATGCCGGTGTCCGTGGCCATCGACCAGTTGTTGTGCTTGCCCGAGCCATTGATGCCCGCGAACGGCTTCTCTTGGAGCAGGCACACCAGCCCGTACTTGCGTGCGATGCGCTGGAGCGTCAACATGAGCACATGCTGATGGTCCACCGCCACGTTGGTCTTCTCAAAGATGGGGGCGATCTCGTACTGGCTCGGGGCGACCTCGTTGTGCCGCGTCTTCACGGGCACGCCGAGGCGGTAGAGCTCTTTCTCGGTCTCCAGCATGCACGAGAGCACACGATCCGGGAT
>JABDIZ010000155.1 GCA_013003465.1 Rhodothermaceae bacterium | reverse complement strand
CGACAGCACGGCGCTGCGCGAACGGCTGCCCGAAATGGTCGCGGCGCGGTTCGGCAATCAGGATGATGGCGATGACGACGGCCCACGGCCCGGCCCCACGCAGTGCCACGACATCACGCTCTACCCGGAGATCGGCCTGGCCGGCGGCGCCTGCGAGGGCTACGGCCTCCTGCTCGACATCTCCGATCCGGCCAACCCCCGCCGCATCGACGCGGTCGCGGATTCGAACTTTGCCTACTGGCACTCAGCCACGTTCAACAACGACGGCACGAAGATCCTCTTCACCGACGAGTGGGGCGGCGGCGGCCAGCCCAAGTGCCGCGAGTCCGACCCGATGGAGTGGGGCGCCAACGCCCTCTTTACGCTTAACGATGGCGAGATGGAGTTCCAGAGCTACTACAAGCTCCCCGCGCCGCAGAGCCCGTTCGAAAACTGCGTCGCGCACAACGGCTCGCTCATCCCCATCCCGGGGCGCGACATCATGGTGCAGTCGTGGTACCAGGGCGGCATCTCCATCTTCGACTGGACTGACCCGGCCAACCCCGTCGAGATCGCCTTCCACGACCGCGGCCCGGTCCAGCCCGACGAGCCCTCGTTCGGCGGTAGCTGGTCGGTGTACTGGTACAACGGCCTGATCGTCAGCTCCGAGATCGCGCGCGGCCTCGACGTGTTCGAACTGACGCCGAGCGCCTACCTCTCCGAGAACGAGATCGCCGCGTCCAAGACGGTGGAACTGGACTACCTCAACGCGCAGGGCCAGCCGAAGTACGTGTGGCCGCCGAGCTTCGCCCTCGCGCGTGCCTACGTAGACCAACTGCAACGCTCGGGTGGTCTCTCGGCGGCAGAACTTGCGGACACGAGAGAAACGCTCGCGGACGCCGAGGAAGAAACGGGCTCCACGCGCCAGGTCGTGCTGAGGGGACTCGCCGAGGACCTCGGCGGGGTGACCTCCAGCGACGCCGCGAAGGTGAGGATGCTCATCGAGGCGGTCCTGATGCTAGCAGGCTGAGCGGCTTGCCCAACGCTCCCCGACCCATCCAAGCCCTCGGTACCTGCGTGGTACCGAGGGCTTTTCTCTGGATCATAGCCACGCCGGGACATCGGCCTCCTGGCGGGCTCGGATGGCCTGAACGGCGGCGCTGATCTCCCGCAGCGCGGGTCGGCTGATCGTCTCTCCTGCGAGCACACTGCGTATGTACCGATGCGAGCGTGCATACCCGGCCTGATTGAGCACGGCAGCGAGGTGCGGCTGCGTGATCCGCGAGAGCCGGTCGGTTGCACGCATGGACGAACGAAGGCCACGTCGTATGTTGTGATACTGCTGCCGCTCGAAGGGGGTGAAGGGACGCACGGCGTTTATGAAGAGGTAGGGTGGCAATTCAGTATAACTAGTGGTTCTACGGCGCCTCCCATGACCGACCGTGAGCACATCGAATCGCTCGCCGAACGCTGGCGTCAGCGCCGAGCGTGGGCGGAAGGTTTGCTGCTCGACAGACTCGAACTCGACGACCTCCGCGACATCTTCCGCCTCGGGCGCGCGGTTGAGCGAGACGTGCCCGGTACCGAATGGAAATACAAGACGCACGGGATCGGCGTGAGAGTCTATCGCCCCG
>JABDIZ010000075.1 GCA_013003465.1 Rhodothermaceae bacterium | reverse complement strand
CGGTGAACGCGACGGACGAATCTCACATCACCGGGGATTTCGAAGGTACAGTCGAGCTTGGACCATTCACACTCACTAGCGTGAACGATGAAGCTATGTTTGTCGCAACGCTGAGCGACGGGCCTGTCGTCGCCGTCGAGCCTGGCGCCACACCCTTTACCCGTGCCCTCAGCCTCTCGCATCCCACGCCGAACCCAACCTCCTCACGCGTCGAACTCCGTCTCGTCTCGCGCGACAGCCAGTACGGCCGCGTGGAGGTCTACGATATGCTCGGCCGCCGCGTAGCCGTGCCTTACAACGGCACCCTAGAGGCAGGCGTCCCGAGGCCTATTGAAGTTGATGTGTCCGGGCTCCGGCCCGGGGTTTATGTGTTGCGGGTGACGGCTGCGAGCGGCACCGCGATGCGGGTGTTTACCGTCACGCGGTAGTCTCAAGCATCAGTTAGCTAGAGGAGCGGCAACACACACAGGACGGGTGGCTAGCGTGTAAGCTGGCGGTACTTGATCCGCTTCGGGATGTCGGCGGCGGCTCCGAGGCGGTCGTGGCGGTCGGCCTCGTACTCGGAGTAGTTGCCGGGGAACCAGCGCACCTCGCTGTCGCCCTCGAAGGCCAGAATGTGCGTCGCCACGCGGTCGAGGAACCAGCGGTCGTGCGAAATCACGACGGCGCAGCCTGCGAACTGCAACAGGGCTTCTTCGAGCGCCCGGAGCGTGTTCACGTCGAGGTCGTTCGTCGGCTCGTCGAGCAGCAGCACGTTGGCGCCCTCCTTGAGCATCTTGGCGAGGTGGACGCGGTTGCGCTCACCGCCCGAGAGCTCGCTCGTCTTCTTCTGCTGGTCCTGCCCCGCGAAGTTGAATCGCCCGACGTACTGCCGCGCGTTGACTTCGCGGTTGCCCAGCTTGATGAACTCCGTGCCGCCCGTGATCTCCTCGAAGGCGGTCTTCTCCGGATCGAGCGGGCGGTTCTGGTCGATGTAGCCGAGTTGGACCGTGCTGCCGACGCGGAAGGTGCCCGCGTCCGGCTCTTCCTGCCCGATGATCATGCGGAAGAGCGTCGTCTTGCCCGCACCGTTCGGTCCGATAATGCCCACGATGCCCCCGGGCGGCAGGCTGAAGGTGAGGTCGTCGTAGAGCAGCCGGTCCCCATAAGCCTTCGCCACCTGCTCGGCCTCGATCACCACGTCGCCGAGACGCGGGCCGGGCGGGATGAAAATCTGAACGTCCTCGTTCCGCTTCTCCTGCTGCTCGGCGAGCATCTGCTCGTAGCTGGCGAGGCGCGCCTTGCTCTTGGTCGAGCGGCCCTTCGGGTTCGTGCGCACCCATTCGAGTTCGCGGGCGAGCGCCTTCTGCTTCTTGGACGCCTGCTTCTCTTCCAGCGCGAGGCGCGCGTGCTTCTGCTCCAGCCACGACGAGTAGTTGCCCTCGAACGGGATGCCGCGCCCGCGGTCGAGTTCGAGGATCCACCCGGCGACGTTGTCGAGGAAGTAGCGGTCGTGCGTGACGGCGATGACCGTGCCGGGGTACTGCTCCAGGTGCCCTTCGAGCCATGCCACACTCTCCGCGTCGAGGTGGTTGGTAGGCTCATCGAGGAGGAGCACGTCGGGCTGCTGGAGGAGGAGCCGTACGAGCGCCACGCGGCGACGTTCGCCGCCGGAGAGCACCGCCACCGACGTGTCGGACGGCGGGCAGCGGAGGGCGTCCATCGCCATCTGGAGCTTCGAGTCGATGTCCCACGCGTTCAGGTGGTCGATCTTTTCCTGGAGCTTGGCCTGCGCCTCCATGAGCGCGTCGAAGTCGGCGTCGGGCTCGGCGAAGCGGGCACTCACGGCCTCGTACTCCTTCATGAGCCCAATGGCCTCGCTGGCTCCTTCCTCCACGATGTCGAGGACGGTCTTGGAGGCGTCCAGTTCTGGCTCCTGCGGGAGGTAGCCGAACGTGATCCCCTTCTGCGCCTGGATCTCGCCGTCGTACTTGGCGTCCTCGCCCGCGATGATGCGCAGCAGCGACGACTTGCCCGCGCCGTTCAGGCCGAGCACGCCGATCTTGGCCCCGTAGAAGAACGAGAGGTGGATGTTCTGAAGAACGTACTGGCCGGGCCGGTAGGCTTTGCTCACCCCGACCATCGAAAAGATGATCTTCTGGTCACTCACGGGAATAGAGATCGTCTGCAGAGAGAAATCGAAGCGCCATACCAGCGCCCGTGTCGCAGAAAGCTAGACGGCGCAGTCCTTGCCCGTGGGGAATCCTCCGCGAAGCCGTCGCCAGGGACCCTCTCCCCTGCCCTGGTCCAACGACGAGAGGCCGGGCCGCGAATGATGTCGTGGCCTGGCCTCTCTATGTAGTCTGGGGTGGGCTGGCTCAGCCGCCGAAGAGGTAGCGGATGCCGAACTGAATCCGCCACCGCGAGAACTCGCTCACGTCGTCGAGGAACGTCTGGCCGTTGGCGGGACCGACGTAGTCGAAGACGGGTTCGCCCGAACCGTCGAATCCGACAGGAGCAAGGGGCGAGAGGGCTGCCGGGTTCGCAACCTGGCGGACGCCCCAGTCTGAGTTGAGGAGGTTCGCCACGTTGAGCACATCGAGGCTGAGCTGGACCGTGTTCGTCCGCCCACCGACCTGGAATTGGACATCCTGAAGGAGGCGGAGGTCGATGTTCGAGTACCACGGGTTGACGAGGCCGTAGCGCTCGGCGATCCCGCCGCGGTGCTCCGATAGGTAATCGTCCTGCTGAATAAGCGCGTTGAGGGCGTCCCAGTCACCGGGGTCTGCGAGATTGATATCGTCGGGGCCGGTGGGGATGTAGAGGAGGTCGTTGGAGGCGCCATCGCCATTGACATCGCCGGCGTAGATGAACGAGTAGCGATTGCCACCAGAGACGAGGAACTGGTTCCCCCGAGCGACGGTCGCGAAGAGACCGAGGCTCGTGGCAAAGCGACCGCCGTAGGCCTGCCGGTAGGTCGCCGTGGCGACGACCCGGTGTGGCTGGCCGAATTGGGCGAAGCTGGGCTCCGGGTTGTTCGGGTCCGCCGCGATCGGGTTGCCCTGGTAGAGGGCAAAGGCGATCTCCGTGGTCGAGAGGACGTTCTCGGCACGGGTGTAGTTGTAGGCGAGCGACGTGTTCAAGGAGCCCTCCTCACCGACGCCGAAGTTTTTCCGGAGTTGCGCCGTGAGGTTGAAGTTGTACCCCTCCGACGTATTGTCGATCACGTAGATGCCGGCCCCGCCGTCGGGATTCAGCTCCCCACTCCCGACGACGATATCGCTGAGTCCAGTCTCCTCGTTCGGGGCGAGCTCGCCGAAGAACGGCCGGGACCCGATGCTCATCAGCGACCCCGTCGGCGCACGGAGATCGGCGTTGCGCATGTAGATCGCGTTGATGTCCTTGCCATAGATCACCTCAAGCGTACCGAGGACGTCGCCCGGGAGGAGGTGGTCCACTGCGAAGTCCGTCGTCCACACCTGAGGGAAGACGAAGTCCTCGTCTAGCGCGTTGAGATCGAACGAGGTCTGGAGCGAGGAGTCGTCACTTGTGCGAAGCTCCTCGGGCACGTCCTCGAAGGGGATTGCCCCCGGCAGGTTCGGATTCGCACCAGGGTTCGAGATCGCGTTGCCGTACCACACGAACGGGATCCGCCCCGTGAAGATGCCGGTCCCGCCCCGGAGTTGCGTCGTGCGGTCGCCGAACACATCGTAGTTGAACCCGAAGCGCGGCGAGAAGAGCGGCATCGCACCGGGGAGGCTCGCCTGGTCGACGGTCACGGGCTGGTCGTTCTCGTCGAGCGCTTCGAGGTCGGTTGAGAACGGGTTCGCGACGGGATCGGTGAAGTAGATCGGGAAGTCCACGCGGAGGCCACCTGTGAGGGTGAGTTGGGGCGAGACGAGGAACTCGTCCTGGATGTAGACGCCGACCTGGCCGACATCAATGTTCTCTCCCTTGAAGGCGAGGTCGTCCGAGGTGATCATCCCCCGGAGGTCCACGCGGCAGGTCGACCCGACGTTGGGGAGGAGCACGCCGTCAACCGAGTCCTCAGGCCCGCAGAGTGGGAGGTCCGGGTTCGTCGCGGCGAAAAAGTCGTCCAGTGTCGAGAACGTGCTCCCGTTCGGAATCCCGTCGCCCTCGAAGTCGAGGAAATAGGGAAGCTGGAAGAGCCCGTGACGGAAGATGTTGAACGAGTTGAAGAACGAGAAGTACTCGAAGTTTGCCCCGGCGGTGACAACGTGGCGGTCGAGGAAGAACGAGAAGTTGTTCGTGACCTGGAAGACGTCCTGGTCGAGGATGTTGTGGATCGAGAACGGCTCGTGCCCGGCCGTCGTGAACGTCACGCCGTCTTCCCCGATCTCGATCGTGGGGAACGGCTCAGACAGGGGCTCGCGGAAGTCCCGGAACCGGTTGTAACTGGCGAAAAACCGGTTGGAGAAGCCGCTGCCGCGGCTGTTGAGTTCGAGCGCGAAGGAGTTCAACTCGTTGTTGATGCGGTAGCCGCTGTTCTGAAATGGGAGGCTCTGGGCGTTCGGCCCGCGCCCAGTATTGTTGAACGTGACGGCGACCGCATTGGGCGGGAGGTCACGGAACGAGTCGAGGTAGTTCCAGCGGAAGCTGAGGTTATTGCGTTCGTTGACGTTCCAGTCGAGCTTCGCGATGAACTTGTTGTTGTCTGTCGAGTGCAGAAAATCCTGGAAAGCGCCCGTATCGTAGTCGTAGACCGTAGCGAGGCGCTCACTGATACGCTGGAGCGTCATGGCATCAGCCCGGCTCTCGCCAAAGCCGACGGTGCCATCGGTGTCGGCGAAGAAGTTGGTGCCGGGATCGTCGCGGCGGGAAAGCTCGCCGTTGACGAAGAAGAACAGCCGGTTACGGATGATCGGCCCGCCGAGGCTCGCGCCGATCTGATTGAACGTGAGTTCGGGGTTTGCGACCACATCGTTGCCGCTGACGGTGTTGCCGATCAGGTTCTCGTCGCGGTAGAAGGTGTAGGCCGATCCCTCGAACTCGTTCGTACCGCTCTTGGTGACCTGGTTGACGCTCGCGCCAGTGAACCCGCTCTGGCGTACATCGAATGGTGCGATCGAGACTTGCACCTGCTCGATAGCATCGTAGGGAACGGGCTCGGCGCCCGCCTGCCCACCCGGGGCGGGGTCGTCGAGACCGAAGGGGTTGTTGAAATAGGACCCGTCGAGCGTGACGTTGTTGAAGAGCCAGTTCCGGCCGCCGAAGCTGAAGTTGCCGTCGGAGCGGGGGTCAAGGCGCGTCAGGTCGCGCGTGGAGCGGCTCACCGTGGGCAGAATCGCCACCTGCTCGGCCCCAACGTAGGTGGCCGCACCCGTGCGGTCGGCATTCAGTACCTCGTCCTCCTCGGCCGTCACCTCCACGCCTTCGAGTTCGACGGCCTGCTCGGCCAGCGCGAAGTCGAGACGAAGCGTCTGCCCGAGGCTGAGAAAGACGTCTTCTTCGGTGTGCGTCTGGAAACTGACGAACGTCGCGGTGATGGTGTACGGTCCACCGACCCGCATGTTAGGGATCGCGTAGGCGCCCCCGGCCCGTGTCGCCGCCCCGTAGGTCGTGCCACTGGGCTGGTGCACCGCAATGACGTTGGCCCCGGGCAGCGGCTGCCCGGCCTCATCGTAAACGAAGCCACTGAGCCCAGCCGTCGTGACGCCCTGGGCATGGCTGATGCGGGGCAGCAACCACAGCCCGGCGAGGAGCAAGAAGAGTGTGTACTTCATGGGTACAGGGGTGAAGGTGGCGGAAAGGCAACGGGGACCCAGCGTGCGTTCAACCAAATAATAGGGCTCCGCGACCAAACGAGCGCGCGGCCCTCTCTCTCGAAAAGGCCGCGCGATCAGCGTTTGCCGTATAGGGATCATGCCGTATAGGGAACGAGATCAGTTGCTCGCCATGGGCTCGCCCCCGAGGTCACCGGTGAAGAGGTAGTCGTTCGCCGCACGGGCCGCGTGGCAGTTCTGGCAGCCCGTCAGACGGCCTTCCATCGCCATCCCATCAGGCGTCTGATCGAGCGTGCCGTCGGGCAGGTGCTTGGAGAAGAACCAGTCGTTGTGGTCGGCATTGTAGCCCGGCACCTTGACCATGACCGTGAGAGCGGCCAGCGTACTGTCGGGCATGTAGTTCTCCTTGACGATGACGGCCCCGGCAGGCATCTCGGTCGCGCCGCCCTGGAGCGCCTCCATCGCCGTCGCGTTGAGATACGTCGTCAGCAGCATCCCGTGCGGCTCCTGGCCGGTGTAGAATTCGCCTTTGTCGGGCCAGAGGCCCCAGTTGGTCTGGTACGCCTCGTCGCCGAGGAAGGCCCAGACGGCGGCTCCGGTGGTATCCGGCCCGGCCATGGTTTCGACCATGTCGGGCTCCATGGGCTCATCCACGGGCTCCACCGGATCGTCATCGGCGGCACAGGCAGCCAGTCCGAGGGCTAGAACAAGAACGAGGGGAAGGGGAGTGAAGCGCCGCATAGCAACTCGGGGTGAATACAACAAGCCGCCTATACGATAGGGATACAAGGGTTTACTTCCTAGGCCACCGTATCACAAAAGGATACCAACCACAGATGCCCTTACTCCACGATGGCGTCCAACTCAATCTCGACGCGCATCACCGGGTCGATGAAGGCCTTCACTTCGATCATGGTGGCGGCCGGTCGGATGGTTTGAAAGATCTCGCCATGCGCTCGCCCCACCGCGTCGCCGTCGCGCGTGATGTCCACCACGTAGATGCGCGTACGCACCACATCGCTCATAGAGGCTCCGACTTCAGCCAGGGCCTCCCCGATGATGGTGAACGCCTGCTGGGCCTGTGCATAGGCGTCGTCGGCTATCACTTGGCCATCCGCCCCGATGCCGGTTGTCCCCGCTACGAATACGCGATCGCCTACGCGGATGGCACGGCTGTATCCGACCGTCGCCTCCCAGGGCGCTCCACTGCTGACGCGTTGGCGACTCATCGGATGATTCATTGGATGGGAATGCGAAGGGTGAAGGCGGGCTGCACTTGCCCTGGATCGATCTCGGCGCCGGTTTCGTCCCCGTCGGCGAAGAGCACATGCACGAGCATGGTCATGCTTGCCCCAAGCGCGGATCCTATCACAATGTCACTTGGGTAGTGCATCCCGTGCCAGACACGCGCCAGGGCCGTCAGCGACGACCACGTCAGGGCCGGGACGATGACGTACCACTCGGGATACGACAGGCTGAACGAGGTGGCCAGGGCAAACGAGGTCGCCGCATGCCCGGATGGAAAGGAAAACGGATCGATGCCACCGGGCGCGCGTCGCTGGCGCGTCTCCACATCGGCGTGAGCGACGAAGGGCCGAGCCCGCTGGACGAGCGTCTTGATCAGAAACGTCCCGCCGATGGCCCCTGCCTGGGAAAGAAACAACCGGCCCGTCGGTGCGCCGCTTTCGCCTGTGGCGAGCATGGTCAGGCCGTGGACCGGCACCGCGGCCAGAAATACCGGCACCGACGCCCCATTCACGCCCCGCATCGTGGCTTCGAAGATCGGGTTCTGCTCGTCGTAGACCGCGTGGAAGAGCCGGTCATCGAGGCTGTTGGGCTCGGGCGGCGGCAGCGTGACGGGCTCAACGACTTGGGCGCGGACAGGCGCGGCTACCAACAGCACGGCCGCGAGGAGAAGAGTGAAGCGAAGCATCGGCGGAAGGCTAAACGCCACAAGCTACGCTGCCTTGCCCAAATGAATCGAGCCGCCCGGCACAGACCGGACGGCTCGATTTCATACGTGCAGAGGCCAGGCCTACAGGTCCACGAGCGCCGCCTGGCCGTTCGTAGACGGCTCCTCGGTCGCCTCCTCGTCGTGACGCTCAGTGCCGGGGACCATCCCGAGTTCTTCCTTGATGCGCTGCTTGATGGCCTCGCGCCGATCCGGGTTGTCGATGAGCCACTGCTTCGCGGCATCGCGGCCCTGGCCCACTTTCTCCTCGCCATACGAGTACCACGAGCCCGACTTCTGAATCACGTCGTGCTCCAGCCCGAGATCGATCAACTCGCCGAGCGACGAGATGCCCTCGCCGTAGATGATGTCGAACTCGGCCTGGCGGAACGGTGGCGCCACCTTGTTCTTGACCACCTTGACCCGCGTCCGGTTGCCGGTGACTTCCTGCCCATCCTTGATCGCACCGATGCGGCGGATATCCATGCGGACGGACGAATAGAACTTGAGCGCCCGGCCGCCTGAGGTCGTCTCCGGGCTGCCGAACATGACGCCGATCTTCATGCGGATCTGGTTGATGAAGATGAGGCTGGTCTTCGTCCGGCTGATGGTGCCGGTCAGCTTGCGGAGCGCCTGGCTCATCAGCCGCGCCTGGATGCCGACGTGGCTCGCCCCCATCTCGCCTTCGATCTCCGCGCGCGGCACGAGCGCCGCCACCGAATCGATCACGACCACGTCGAGGGCCCCGGAGCGCACCAGCATGTCGCAGATTTCGAGCGCCTGCTCGCCTGTGTCGGGCTGCGAGATCAGCAACTCATCCGTATCGACGCCGAGCTTCTGGGCATAGGTCGGGTCGAAGGCGTGCTCGGCATCGATGAAGGCGCACTGCCCTCCCGCCTTTTGCGCCTCAGCAATGATCTGCGTGGCGAGCGTCGTCTTGCCCGACGACTCAGGGCCATAGATCTCGATGATGCGCCCCCGGGGCACGCCTCCGATTCCGAGCGCGTGATCGAGGGTGAGCGAGCCAGTCGAGATGGCGTCGATGGAGACCGGCGGGGCGTCGCCCATTTTCATGATGGCGCCCTTGCCAAACTGCTTGTCGATCTGCTTCATCGCGAGATCGAGGGCTTTTTGCTTGGCGTCGGCGGAGGGATTGGACTCTTTTGCCATGAGGGAAGAAATCGGAGGAGAAGGAGAAACGGCCGGTTGGGACGGCCCTCAGGCCCTGGTGCCCGCAGGCACGAACCACGCGGGAACGGGTAGGATACGACCGGGCGAGTGCCACCCGTATGTCAGCCCGTGACACGCGTCCACTCTAGACACTGTCCGGGTCCTCTTCGTAACCCGCTGATCCCGAAAAGGCTCCGGACTCGCGCCGCTCTTGCCATTTCGTTCGCCCGCGCCTATCGTGAACCGAGGGCCCCACCATGGCTTTGCTTCCGCTTCTCAACCCCGGACCGCTCGATGGCTACGTCCTTTCCCCTTCTCCGCCTCCGCGACGGCTTCACGGGCCAGAACGAGCACCTGCGCCCGTTCATCAAGGAATACCAGCGCCTCGTCACGGACATCAGCGAGTTCACCCTGGCAGACGACGGCTGGTACGGCAACGACAGCAGCGCCGTGACACGCGTGCTCCAACGCCGCTATGGCTTTTTCGACGACGGGACGGTCCGCCCGGCCCTCGTCCGCTGGTTTCGCTATCTGCAGGAGCACCCAGACGAGCGGATCAATCCGGCTGAGGGCATCACGCTCGTTCAGCTCCTCCAGATCGTCGGCGAGCGCAACGAGGCGCATGCCCGTCGGCACCTCGCCGGGCTCAATGGCGCGATGCGGACGTATTCGATTTCGACTCCGCTGCGCCGCGCGCACTTCCTTGCGCAGGTCGCCCACGAGAGCGGCGGCCTGCGCTGGAACGAGGAGCTGGCCTCCGGCGCCGCCTACGAGGGCCGAGCGGATCTCGGTAATACCGAGCCCGGCGACGGCCCCCGGTTCAAGGGGCGCGGCCTCATCCAGCTCACCGGCCGCTTCAACTACCGCCAGTACACGCAGCACCGGCAGAGCCTCGGCGATGCCGCCGTGGACTTTGAGGAAACGCCGACGCTCGTGGCCGAGCCGCCTTACGCGGCCGATGTGGCGGGCTGGTATTGGGACAATCGCTCCATCAACGACGCCGCTGATGCCGATGACGTGGTGCGCGTGACCCGGCTCATCAACGGCGGCACCCGCGGGCTCGATGACCGCCGTCGCCTGCTCGGGCTCGCCAGGCAAGCGCTCGGCGTTTGACGCCCGCGGTCAAGCCGGGAACCGAAAGCGACCAGCCTTATGCTTCGAGCACCGCGTCCTTGCGCAACAGTTGCCGCCGCACGAGGTTCAGCGCGGCCGTCGTAGAGAGGCCGATGTTGATGGCACGGTCGTGCGTGAGTTGGAGGCGGACGGCGTGCGTCTCGTCGGCATCGGCATAACCCAGCCAGACGGTACCGACGGGTTTCTCGGGCGTCCCGCCGGTCGGCCCGGCGATGCCGGTCGTGGCGATGGCGAGGTCGGCGCCGAGGGCTTCGCGGACGCCCGCCGCCATCTGCCGCGCGACGGCCTCGCTGACGGCGCCGTGCTCGTCCAGCGCATCCACACCCACCCCCAACAGCGCCGTTTTGACTCCGTTGCCATAGGCCACGACGCCGCCATTGAAATAATGCGAGGCGCCCGGTACGCTCGTGAGTTGGCTGGCCACGGCGCCGCCCGTGCAGCTTTCGGCCACTGACAAGTACAGCCCTCGCTCGACGAGCATTGCCCCCACCACGCCTTCAAGCGTCTGGTCGTCCTCGCCGAAGACGAGGTCGCCGAGGTCACGGCGAAGGCGAGCCAGGCCCCGATCCAGCGCCGCCTGAGCCTCCCTTCGATCGGATCCATGAACAGTGAGACGGATGCGCACCACACCTCGCCCAGGTAGGAAAGCCACCGAGAGGCCGTCGTCGAACAGATCGTCGAGGGCACCCAATTGATCGGCCAGCATCGACTCGCCCTGCCCGACCGTCAGCAGCGTCTTGTGGAGCACAACCCTATCCGCCCGCTCCTGCAGGCGGGGGAGGACGTGGGCCGTCGTGATGGCCTCCATCTCGTAGGGCACCCCCGGCATCATCACGACCGTTTGGAGCCGCCCGCCCACCGTGCGCTCGCCCCAGAGGCCTGGCGCGGTGCCCTTCGGGTTCTCCAGGACATCGAAGCCCACGGGAACCTCCGCCAGCACACGGTTCTTCTCCGACATCGGCCGCGCGCGCGCGGCGAAGCGGGCCTCCAGTGCCGAGAGGATGGCCGGATCGGACACGAGGGGCACGCCGAAAAATGCCGCGACGGCATTCCGGGTCACGTCGTCGTGCGTCGGGCCGAGGCCGCCGGTGACGATCACGAGATCGCCTTCCGCAAACGCCTGCTCCAACGCCTCCTGAATCACCGCCAGGTCGTCGCCGACAGTTTCCATGCGGTTAACGGTCACGCCGACGAGACTGAGTTGCTCGCCCAGCCAGGCCGCGTTGGTGTCCACGACCTGCCCGATCAGAATCTCGTCACCGACGGTGAGAATGGTGGCACGCATGGGGTATGGGAGTGCAGGGGTGGGAGAAGCGAGGGCGGGGAAGCGCTTAGAGAAGAGCACGGCTTTCGGTTCCCTGACCTGCTCATCCATCCGTCCGCCCAGCGATGCCTCCCTCCCATCCCTCTGGATTCTCGCGCCAAGCGCGGAGCGCGGCGAGGTCGCCATCGGCGAGGCGGCCCATCGCGCGGGCCTGATCGAGCAGCGTCGCGTAGTCGGTGAGCACATGGAGCGGCATCTTGGCCTCGGCGAAGGCTTCCGCGGCTCGGTCGAAGCCGTAACTGAAGATGGCGACCGTCGCCAGCACCTCGGCCCCCGCCTCGCGCAGCACCTCGACGGCCTTGAGCGATGAGCCGCCCGTCGAGACGAGGTCTTCGACGAGCACGACGCGTGCGTCCTCATGCAGGCGCCCTTCGATCTGGTTGCCTCGTCCGTGGCCTTTGGGCGCCGAGCGGACGTAGACCATCGGCAGCGTCAGGCGGTCGGCCAGCCACGCAGCGTGCGGGATGCCAGCCGTCGCCGTTCCCGCGATCACATCGGGTGCGAGGCCCTGTTCCTCCATGAAGGCGGCGAAGCCATCCGTGAGGCGGCGACGCACTGCAGGGTCAGCGAGCGTGATGCGGTTGTCGCAGTAGATCGGCGAGCGTAAGCCCGAGGCCCAGGTGAACGGGGCGTTCGGGCGCAGCGTGACCGCCCCGAGGATCAGCAGATCGCGAGCGATCTGTTCGGCAGAGGGCGCATCTACGGTAGAGGCAGGCATAGCAGTCACCCCACCGATTCGGCGGGCTCGCGGTTGTGGAAATGCAAGTATCCCGTGTACACCGTCACGAGCGCCGTCACGAGCAGGAAGATCAGCGGGAAGGCGCTCTCCAGGATGGCGTAGACGAAGCGCCCGAGCCCACCGACGAAGCCGTCCAGGGTGCGTCCGTGCGCGACGACCAGAAAGACCTGGATGGTGATGAGAAAAGTGAGTTGCCAGGCTGTCTTCCACTTCGCCGCAGTGAGCGTCCGCAGCGGCCGGTTGCGCCGCTCGTACACGGACCGCAGGATGGTCACGGCTAGGTCGCGCGCCGCGATCAGCCCGATGCCCAACCACGGCAGCCATGCCCCGGCGGGCCGAGGCAACGATTGATCGAGCGGCGCCAGGAAGGGGATCAGAAAGAAGGCGCCCAGCACGAGCACCTTGTCGGCCAGCGGATCGAGGAACTGCCCGATGCGCGAGCCGACGCCGTACTGCCGCGCGAGCTTGCCGTCCCAGTAGTCCGAGATCGCCGCCAGGATAAAAAGCGTCGCCCCGACGAACTGCCCCCAGAAGGTGCCGGCCCAGAGCCCCCACAGCGCCAGCGGCGTGACGAGGATGCGGCCAATGGTCAGGGCGTTGGGAACGTGCTTCATCGCGGATGGGTCGATCTGAGAGGCGGTCTGGGCTCCGGATGCGTAGGCGAGAGCGAGCGAGAGGTCCGGCCCCAAGACGTGCGAGGCCGACGATGCATGAGCCTCGGCGATGCAGCGCGCCGCCGAGGCTTCGCAGCCGGTCGCAGCCCACAACCCTCGGCCCAAACAGCCTCCGAGAATATACCCTGCGCCCCCAACGCGGCGCTGCAGGGCTCTGCCAATCTGACCGCGCCCGCACGGTGGCACAGTGCTTGTCCATCCGGTGAGACCACCGGATGCCTGACGCACCGGCATACCTGAGGGTTGCGGCCGCGCCATTCTCTGCCATCCGGCTTCGCTTTTCCCGCTACTGACACGCAGCACTGACCCCCTACCCCTGTACTCCCTATGGGCAAGATTATTGGCATCGACCTGGGCACGACCAACTCTGTCGTCGCCGTGATGGAAGGCGGCGAGCCCGTCGTGATCCCGAACGCCGAAGGCGGACGCACCACCCCCTCGGTGGTCGCCTTCAAAAAGGACGGCGAGCGCCTCGTGGGCGCCCCGGCCAAGCGCCAGGCCATCACCAACCCCCACAACACCGTCTTCTCGGTCAAGCGGTTCATGGGCCGCAAGTACAATGAAGTGGCCGAAGAGATGAAGACCGTCCCGTACACTGTCGACGAAGGCGACGGCGGCGTGGCGCGTATCAAGATCGAGGACAAGCTCTACACGCCGCAGGAGATCTCGGCGATGGTGCTCCAGAAGCTCAAGAGCACGGCCGAAGACTACCTCGGCGAGAAAGTGACGGAAGCCGTCGTGACGGTTCCGGCCTATTTCAACGACGCGCAACGCAAGGCCACCAAGGAGGCGGGCCAGATCGCCGGGCTTGAGGTCAAGCGCATCCTCAACGAGCCCACGGCTGCGGCGCTCGCCTACGGCCTCGACAAAGGCAAGGAGGATGAGATCGTCGCCGTGTACGACCTTGGCGGCGGTACATACGACATCTCGATCCTCGAACTCGGCGACGGCGTCTTCGAGGTCAAGTCCACCAACGGCGACACGCACCTCGGCGGCGACGACTTCGACCAGCGCCTGATCGACTTCATCGCCGATGAGTTCAAGAACTCGGACGGCATCGATCTGCGCCAGGACCCGATGGCGCTCCAACGCCTGAAGGAAGCGGCGGAGAAGGCCAAGATCGAGCTCTCCTCCTCAACGGCAACCACGGTCAACCTGCCGTTCATTACGGCGACGCAGGACGGCCCCAAGCACCTCAACCTCGACATCACGCGCGCCAAGTTCGAGCAGCTCGTCGACGACCTCGTGCAACGCACGATTCCTCCGATGGAGAAAGCGCTCAAGGACGCTGGGCTCTCGAAGGACGACATCGATGAGGTGATCCTCGTCGGTGGTTCGACGCGCATCCCGAAGGTGCAAGAAGTCGTCGAGACGTTCTTCGGCAAGAAACCGAACCGCTCCGTCAACCCAGATGAGGTCGTCGCCGTCGGCGCGGCCATCCAGGGCGGCGTGCTCTCCGGCGATGTCAAGGACGTGCTCCTGCTCGACGTGACGCCGCTCAACCTCGGCATCGAAACGCTCGGCGGCGTGATGACGGCGCTCATCGAAGCCAACACGACCATCCCGACGCGCAAGTCGGAGACCTTCTCGACGGCGAGCGACAATCAGCCCTCGGTCGAGATCCACGTGCTCCAGGGCGACCGCTCGATGGCGGTAGACAACCGCACCATCGGCCGCTTCCACCTTGACGGTATCCCACCTGCCCCCCGCGGCGTCCCGCAGGTCGAGGTCACGTTCGACATCGACGCCGACGGCATCCTGTCGGTCTCCGCGAAGGACAAGGCGACTGGCAAGGAGCAGTCCATCCGCATCGAGGCTTCGTCGGGGCTGACCGAGGAGGAGATCGAGCAGATGCGCCGCACGGCGCGCGAGCACGCCTCCGAGGACAAGCAGCGCAGGGAGCAGATCGACAAGCTCAACGCTGCCGACGCCCTCATCTTCTCCTCCGAGAAGAACCTCAAGGACTACGGCGATAAGCTTCCGGCTGAGAAAAAGGCCAAGATCGAAGCCGCTCTAGAGCGCCTCAAGGAAGTCCACAAGGCACAGAACGTGGACCAAGTCGAGTCGGCGATGGAGCAGCTCAACGCCGCCTGGAGCGAAGCGAGCGAGGACCTCTACCGCGCGCAGCAGGCCGACGCTGCCGAAGGCGCGCCCGATCCCAACGCCCAGGAGGCGGCCGCAGGCGACGGGGCCGACGGCTCCGTCCAGGACGCCGACTTCGAGGTCGTAGACGAGGGTGAGCCCGACGAAACGGCCTAGCCTGCCACGCGCTCGCTCAACGAACCAGTGCCCCGGTTGCCTCGTGCGGCCGGGGCGTTTTCGTGGTCTGAATTGCGCGACCAGGCTTGTCTGTGCTGGCACCAGCGACCTTTCCCACGCCAAGCGAGCCACTCATGTGGGAGCCCGCTAGGCTGCGATCAAGCTCGCTAGCCAGCGAACCTCTCCCGATATCAGCCTGAACGCAGCAAATACAGCCATGGGAGCGATAGGCCACACCTCTTCAGCGAAGCATTTCCTAGAGAATCTATCCCTTGGCCTATAGACAGTTAATCCGCCCCTTTTAAAGTAAAGCTTGATGAACCAAGGCTCTGCTTCGAGAAGATTCTCAAGTCAAAGCGTCCTAAGCCCTTGCGTTTTTGCTTCGGGGGTTGCAACTTTAGGAACCTACAGAACCGCGCGGGGTCGGGTGTGGCGATTGTCCGGGGGGACGACAACCAGCGCCCGGCCCTGCCGTTCTGTTTGGCCGAGGCGGTCTTCTGCCTGTCC
>JABDIZ010000053.1 GCA_013003465.1 Rhodothermaceae bacterium | reverse complement strand
TATTTCGAGGGTGGGTCCTGCGGGATTCGAACCTGCGACCTCTCGCGTGTGAGGCGAGCGCTCTAAACCGCTGAGCTAAGGACCCGTGCCCTTCGGCGGCGAAGGGAATGCGAACATACCGCGCTCGCGCAACCGCGCGCAAGCCTCGTCTGTGGAGAGCGCGTAAGGTCGTACCGGCACCAAACGCGAACCGGCCGCCCCATACAGAGGCGACCGGTTCAAAGCGATGGAGCCGGGAGCGGGCTCAGTTCTCGCTGGGCGTGTAGACATCCTTGAGGAGCCCCTGCAGCTTGGTCCGCCCGCGGTTGATGCGGCTCTTGACCGTGCCCATCGGGAGGCCGGTGATCTCGGCGATCTCCTCGTAGGCGAGTTGCTGCACGTCGCGCAGCACGACCACCTCGCGGAACTCCTCCGGGATCTGCTTGAGCGCCTCTTGGATGTGGCGGTCCTGGATGGTGCTCTCGGTGTGCGTGTCCGGCGAGAAGGTCTCGTCCGGGATCTCCACCTCGTACTCCTCGTCGTCGCGGTTGACGGACTGGAGCGAGTAAAGGCGGCGGCGCTTGCGCTTGCGGTACTCCGAGCGCGCCAGGTTGCCCGCGATGGTGTAGAGCCAGGTCGAGAACTTGGCAATGCGGCGGTACGAGTGGCGGTTGCGATAGACCCGCAGGAAGGTTTCCTGGAGGAGGTCTTCGCACTCCTTCATATCGCCGAGAAAGCGGTAGATGTAGTTCGTCAGCGGATCCTTGTACCGGCTGACGAGAATATCAAAGGCTTCCACGGTGCCCGCCTGGAACTGCGACATCAGGTCTTCATCGCTCATCTGGATGAGGACGTCGTAGTGCTTGCTCGAAGGCGTCAGCGAGCGGTTGGCCTTTGCGAAGGTTTGCTTTTTCAGCGTGTTCGGCATGGAGCTACCAGTTTATGGCGGGGCGCCGGGAGCCGACCGGAGTCGGGCTGCGCGGCAACTTTGTCAGACAGGCCTATTTGGACAAGGACCGTGCCTGAATCATCGGTTAAACAAGTGATTGCGGTGCATTATTGCGTCACGGAAGGGTCAAGCCGCGTGGCGGAGGGCGGGCGGCGGCGCCATACGGCGGAGCATGAGGGTCAGAATCAGCCGGGCATCACGCGTGGAGGCGCCCTTGAGTTCGGCATCGGCCGCGAGCAGCGCCTCAAAGGCGTGCTGGAGCCGCACCGGGCCGAATCGGCGCAGGCTGACGAGGTATTCCTTCAGAAAGTAGGGACTGACGCCAATGTGGCTGGCCATCGCCTTTTCGGGCATCCGATCCCGCTGGCAGGCTGACAGCTTCCAGAGTTTGGTGATGTAGCTCGCCAGCACGGCTACGATGCGCAGCGCCTCGCCCTGCCGGTTCGAGGCCTGCGCCAGCAGCGCGTCGCAGATGGCGAGCGCCCGCGCCTGCTCGCCCTGACCGACGGCTTTCTGCAATTCGAAGACGTTGTGCTCGCGCGAATGCCCAGCCGCACGCACCACATCGTCCTCGGTGAGCACGCCGTGCTCACCCACATAGGCGACGAGCTTGTCGATCTCTCCGGCGACGGTGCGCAGGTCCGGCCCAACGGCCTCGGCGATCATCTGCGTGGCGCCACCCTCGGGCTTGATGCCTTTCGCCTTGAGGCGCTGGCTGATCCAGCCGGGCAGCTTGTTGTCGTAGAGCGGCTTGAACTCGGCCCAGACGGCGTGCTGCTTGAGCGCGCGGTACGGGTGCTGGCTGAGGTTGGGCTTGCCGTTGCAGAGCAGGAGCACTACGGCGGTCGGGTTGGGCTGCTCAGCGTAGGCCTTGAACCGCTCGTTGCCGTCGAGCTTCTCGAAACCACGCACGACGACGATCCGCCGCTCGGCCATCATCGGATACGCCGCGCATTGCGCCAAGACGGCTCCGGCACTGGCCTCAGGGCCAAAAACGACATCGAGGTTGAAGTCGTGCTCGTGCGGTTGCAGCGCGTGCTTGATCAGGAGCGCCTGCAACTCGTCCATCAGGAAGCCCTCGTCCCCATATAGGAAATAGAGGGGCTTCACGTTGCCATGGCGGAAGGCCGTGGCCAGGTCGTCGTAGGAAGCGCCGGTCTTGGAAGCCATGCAGGAAGGGCGGGAATGCGTCAGGTATCGCAGGAGGGCGAGCACGGCCCAATCAAGCCGTACCGACTGTCACCCCTGCGGCACATCCACTCTACCCGCCAGATGATTGGCATACCTAAGGTAGGAGCCTGACCGAAAAGAACCCTGAGGAAAACCTGTAATTTTCGAGTCCCGAAACACCGTCAGGACGCTGAATCCGCCAACTTGGCCTCGTAGAGCCGGTAGGCGAGCGTCCGCAGTTCCTCGGCGTCGTGGCGGACGACACGGAGGGCGAGGTCGTAGAGCGTGACCGTTTTGCCGTCCAGCTGCGCCGTCCGGCTCCAGTCAGCCCCAGGCACCGTCTCGATGACAGCGATGAAGGCCGACCGCGCGGAACGGAGGCCTTGGAGCAGTCCACCTACGTCCTGCGTGTTCACGTCGGAATCAGGCGCGGCTTCGGCAGGCGCCAGCGTCGGCTGCTCCTCGGCGACAACCTGCTCGATCCAACGCGGGTAGACGGCGCGGTCCAGCGTAGTGAGGCGGGCAAGCGTTTCCTTGACCGAGCGTTCCTCGGGGAGCGCCGTCTGCTCCAGCGCCCAGGCCGGGAGCCCATCGAGCAGCGGGCCAAGCGCTTCCGCCTCGTCGGCGAGCCAGCCAAGCTGATGGAGGAGCGCCTCGCGCCGTGCCTTCAGGGTCCCCGGCGCATTCGCGGGCGTCGTGTATTGATCCAGATCTACCTTCACGCGCTAGACCTCAGCGATCTCAGGCTCCTGCGGATCGGGCTCAGCCACCTCGTCCACGGCGGCGGCGATCTGCTTGACGTAGTCGAGGCGGTTGCGGAGCGTGTGGATGTTGTTCTCGCGCTTGAAGTCCCAGTGCTGCCCGAACTGGCCGTTGCGCCGACGCTCCAGAAAGTCGAGGCGGTCGGTGAGCCGTTCCTTCGGGTAGAGCAGGCGGTCGAGGCCGAAGATGGCCTCGTCGCGGTGCTGGAAGGTCATGTCGTATTCCTTCGACATCACGATGGCTTCCTCGGGGCAGACCTCCTCGCAGTAGCCGCAGTAGATGCAGCGCAGCATGTTGATCTCGAACATCTCGGGCTCGCGCTCCTTGATGTCGTCGTAGACCTCGTGGGCCTGCATCGAGATGGCGAGCGGCGGGCACGAGCGCGCGCACAGGCCGCAGGCCACGCAGCGCGGGCGCCCCTCCTCCTCCACGAGCACCGGACGGCCCCGGTAGGAATCGGGCGGATAGAACTGCTCCTCGGGGTACTCGAACGAGTAGCTCGGCAGCGACATCTTGCTGGCCGAGTAGCCGAGCCCCTTGAAGATCTCCGGGAGGTAGAGGCGCTCCCAGAAGTTCAGCTTGCGCTCGGAGGGCGTGGCGTTGTTGACGGGCGTACCGGCCATCGGAATCGAGAAAGGGGATCGGGGGAGAGGCGCAAAATACGCGTGTGGACGTGCCCGGTTCAGGGTTATGCGTTGCTTTCACGTCCGGCCCCGAACAGGCCTCTCCTACTTCTGCTTGAACACCAGCGTCAGCGGCACGCCCTCGAAGCCGAACGCCTGACGAATCCGGTTCTCCAGATAGCGCTTGTAGTTCTCCTTGATGCCCTGCGGATGGTTGCAGAAGAAGGCAAACACCGGAGGCTCGCCGCGGACCTGCGCAGCGTACTTGATCTTGACGTACTGGCCGCGCCATGCGGGCGGATGCGCTGCCTGCGTCGCCTTCTGGATCACCTCGTTGAGTTCGGCCGTCGGGACGCGCCGGGAGCGCTCGTCGTAGACCTGAAGGGCGAGGTCGAGCACCTTGGTGGCGCGCTGGCCGGTGAGGGCCGAGATGAACACGATGGGGACGTAATCGAGCAGGCCGAGGCGCTCGTGGATGGCGCGCGTGAAGTCGCGGGCCGTGTTGGTCTCCTTGCCGACCAGGTCCCACTTGTTGACGGCGATGACGAGGCCCTTCTTCATCTGCTCGGCCTCGCGCAGCACGCGCGCGTCCTGCGATTCGAGCCCTTCGGGTCCATCGAGGAGGAGCACTGCCACGTCGCAATTTTGAATGGCGCGCTCGGTCCGCAGCATGGAGTAGAACTCGACGTTCTCGCGCACGCGCGCTTTCCGGCGTAGCCCTGCCGTGTCCACGAGCACGATCTCGCGGCCCTGGTAGTCCATGCGCGCGTCGATGGCGTCGCGCGTGGTCCCGGCAATCTCCGTGACGATGGTGCGCGTGTGCCCGAGCAGTTGGTTCGTCAGCGACGACTTGCCCACGTTGGGCCGCCCGATGAACGCGATGCGCGGCGCATCGTCGTCCTCGTCGTCCTCTGGCTCGTCAGGAAGCGCCGCCACGACGGCATCGAGAAAATCACCCGTGCCGGTGCCGTTGATGGCGCTCAGCGGAAAGACCTGCTCGAAGCCGAGGCCGTAGAATTCGGCCGCATCAAGGCGCCGGTCCTCGTTGTCTGACTTGTTGGCGACGAGGATCACCGGCTGCTCGGCGCGGCGGAGGCGACCGGCAATCTCTTGGTCGAGGTCGGTGATGCCCGTCGCGACATCCACGACGAAGAGGATGACATCGGCTTCGTCGAGCGTGAGGAGCACCTGTTCGCGGATGGCAGCTTCGAAGCGCTCGTCGGAGCGCGGCACGAGGCCGCCCGTGTCCACGAGGTCAAACTCCACGCCGGTCCACTCGACCTCGCCGTAGAGGCGGTCGCGCGTGACGCCGGGCTCATCGTGCGTGATGGCCTGGCGCTGCTCGGTGAGCCGGTTGAAGAGCGTGCTCTTGCCGACGTTGGGTCGGCCGACGATGGCGACGAGGGCCATGCGGAAAGTCAGAAGGTAGAAGAATGAAGGTAGAAAGGTAGCCGCTGGCCGACCTCTCCCTTTCCCCTTTCGCACTTCTTACTACCCAATTCCTAAAGCGTCACGGTGCTCCTTCGGCGCACTGTGATACAACCGTTACCCCTCTTGGAGAACAGTTAAGGACAGGGCTCCGTTTGGTGCGACTCTCCCTCTTTGTGCCCTCTATGTCTCGCCTCCTCGCTCTCCTCCCTGTCC
>JABDIZ010000039.1 GCA_013003465.1 Rhodothermaceae bacterium | reverse complement strand
GCGTAAGGGGTGCTCGCCAGAGGCCTCTGGCGCGATCCACCTGTACCGCTCCGCCTCCAACGCCACGACCGTATGAACTCGGAACCCGGAACTCGGAACTCGGAACCCCAGACTCTCAGCCTCGCCGAGAAGCTGGGCCGCGTCGCGTACCGCAACCAGGGCCGCAGCGAGGCGAAGCCGCACATCCTCGTCGACACGGCGATCTGCAACAGCACCTGCCCCCACAAGTGCACCACCTACGTGTGCCCGGCCAACTGCTACACCCTCGACGACCTCGGCAAGGTGCACTTCCAGTTCGAGGACTGCATCGAGTGCGGCACCTGCATGTACGCCTGCGACCAGGGCGCCGTCGCGTGGTCCTACCCCGACCCCGAGGTCGGCCGCGGCGGCAACTGGCAGCGCGGGTGAGGGGAAGGGGCCAGTAGGCAGTGGCGAGTAGCAGGCCCCTGGCGCCAGAGGCCTCTGGCGAGCGCCACTCTCACCCGAGGCTCCCCTTACGCATCACGCAGTACGCATTACCCGGTAGGGCACTCGGCTGCGGCCTGCCACGTACTACCTTCCGACTGACACGACACAACCGCTCGAAAACCCATGGCCAAGCAGCCGTTCAACCTCGACGACGCCTTCCTCTTTGAGTCCATGCTCGGAGAAGAGGAGCGCCTCATCATGGAGTCCGCGCGCGACTACGCGCAGGCCAGCCTGGAGCCTCGCGCCCTGGAGGGCAACCAGGACGAGGTCTTCCATCCTGAGATCCCCCGCGAGATGGGCGAGATGGGCCTCCTCGGCATCACCGTCGACCCCAAGTACGGCGGCGCGGGCGCGAGCTACACGGCCTATGGGCTTGTGGCGCGCGAACTGGAGCGCGTCGACTCGTCGTACCGCTCGTTCGCGTCGGTCCAGTCCTCGCTGGTGATGTACCCGATCGAGGCCTTTGGGACGGAGGAGCAGAAAGAGCGCTTCCTGCCCAAGCTGGCCTCTGGCGAGATGATCGGCTGCTTCGGCCTCACCGAGCCCAACCACGGCTCGGACCCCGGCAGCATGATCACGACGGCCGTCAAGACCGACGGCGGCTGGACGCTCAACGGCGCCAAGATGTGGATCACCAACTCGCCCGTGGCCGACGTGGGCGTGGTCTGGGCCAAGGCAAAGGAGAACGCAGGTGACCCCGGCGTCATCCGCGGATTCCTCGTCGAGAAGGGCATGGACGGCTACACGGCGCCCAAGACGCACAACAAGATGTCGCTGCGCGCGAGCATCACCGGCGAGATGGTCTTCGACGACGTGTTCGTGCCCGAGGCCAACGTGTTCCCGGACATCCGCGGCCTCAAGGGGCCGTTCATGTGCCTCAACAACGCCCGCTACGGCATCTCGTGGGGCGCCGTCGGCGCCGCCGAGGACTGCTACCGCCGCGCGCGGACGTACGTCAACGAGCGCAAGCAGTTCGGCCACACGCTGGGCTCCATGCAGCTTATCCAGACCAAGCTGGCCAACATGCTCACCGACATCACGCAGATGCAGCTTCTGGCGTGGCGTCTGGGTGACCTCCGCGATCAGGGCAAGGGCCATCACAGCATGGTCTCGCTCGCCAAGCGCAACAACGTGGGCACCGCCCTGGAGATCGCCCGCGTGGCCCGCGACATGATGGGCGGCA
>JABDIZ010000032.1 GCA_013003465.1 Rhodothermaceae bacterium | reverse complement strand
CATCCAACCGACGCGTCCCACGCCCGACGTGGCGCCGAGCCGCAGCGTCGATTTCCTCTCGACTGCGCTCGACTTGCGATTCGATTTAGAGGAACGCGCCGTGATCGGCACGGCGGAGCACCACCTGACGAGTCTCCGCGATGACCTGGACTCATTCTACTTGCACGGCGTGGGCATGGAAATCGCCAGCGTGGAGTCGTTGCCCGAGGTGAGCGGGGGCGCCGTGCCGGTGGCGTACGACTACGATGGGCAGCGCCTCACCATCACGCCCGAGCGCCCGTTGGCGTACGGCGAGGCCCTTCGCCTCCGCATCACCTACACGGCGCATCCGATGGAGACGGCCGGGCAGAGCGGCCTCTCGTTCTCCGGCTTCGGCCTCTACTTCATCGATCCCGAGGGCACTGACCCCTTCCGCCCGACGCAGCTCTGGACGCAGGGGCAGACCGAGGACAACCGCCGCTGGTACCCGACGTGGGACTATCCCAACGACAAGGCCACGCTCGACGTGACGCTCACCGTCCCGGATTCGATGCAGACGTTTGGCAACGGCACCCTCGTGGAGAGCACCCCCGCAGGTGAGGGGCTTCGCCGTGACCGCTGGGTGCTCGACACGGAGCCGCAGGCGTCCTACCTCACCGCCTTCGTCGTCGGCGACTTTGCCGTCGTGGAGGACGAATACATGCGCGGCGATTCGACGGCGGTGCCGCTCCAGTACATCGTCGAGCCTGCCTACGCGGGCGACGCGCGGCGCATCTTCGGCGAGACGCCGGCCATGATCGCAGCGTTCGAGGCCGAGACCGGCGTGCGCTACCCGTGGGCGAACTACAAGCAGGCCACCGTCCGCGACTTCACAGCGGGCGGGATGGAGAACACGACACTCACCATCCTCTGGGAAGGCGTCCAGACCGACCCGCGCGGCTATCTGGATTACACTGCCCGCGACCTGATCGCCCACGAACTGGCGCACCAGTGGTTCGGCAACCTCACGACGGCCGAGGACTGGGCTAACCTCGCCATCAACGAGTCCTTCGCTTCGTACCTGGAGGAGATCTACCTCGAACAGGCCATCGGGCGCGCCGCCGCGCAGGCCCACGGCATCGACGACCGCGACGCCTACCTCCAGCAGGCACAGACGCTGCGGCGGCCTATCGTCTGGTACGGGTATGATCAGGAGGGGCAGATGTTCGACCGTCACACGTACCAGAAGGGGGGGCAGGTGCTCAACCAACTCCGCTTCGAACTGGGCGACGCGGCGTGGCGCCGTGGCCTGAACCATTTCCTGACGACGCACGCGGGTGAGCCCGTCGAGATTGATGACCTGCGCACCTCCATGGAAGGCGTCTCAGGGCGCAGCCTGCGGCGCTTCTTCGACCAGTGGTTCCGCCAGCCGGGCCACCCCGCGCTCGATGTGGAGCAGGCCTACTTCCCCGGCTCGGATGTCTACAC
>JABDIZ010000028.1 GCA_013003465.1 Rhodothermaceae bacterium | reverse complement strand
ACGGCGACCTCGACATCTACGTGGCGCGGGGGGGCTTCACCCGGGCGCAGCGCAATCTGCTCTACCGCAACACCACCACCGGCACGGCCAACCGCCTCACCTCGGACGGCGGCAGCGGCACCAACTGGCTCGAAGTCGACCTCCTGCGCACCAGCGGACGCAACCGCTTCGGCGTCGGCGCCCTCGTCACGGCCTACGCCACCATCGGCGGCCAGCCGCGCACCCTGCTGCGCTCGGCCAACGTCCGCTCCGGGCTGGGCGCGCAGAACGGCAACCGGCTGCACTTCGGCCTCGGCGACGCCGCGACCGTCGACTCCCTCGTCGTCGCCTGGCCCGTCGGCGTCAACGACGAACCCACAGTCTTGACCAACGTCGTCGTCAACCAGATCCTAACCGTCACCGGCGACGAGGACGCGGCCCTGCAGAATCCCCTTGCTTCGAGCACGGCGCAAGCCGACGTGTTCGCCGTCGCGTCGATCTACCCGAACCCGTCGGCCGGCGCGGTGACCCTAGCGGTGCACTCCGCCGCCGACGCGCCGATCTCGGTCGAGATCTTCGACGTGATGGGCCGCCGGGTGAAGGCGCTGGAGGCTGCCGCCTCGGCGGGCTCGGTGGTCGAGATCGGGTGGGACGGCGCGGACGAGGCAGGGCGCTCGCTCGCAGGCGGGGTCTACGTGGTGCGGGTGCGCCAGGGGACCGAGCAGCAGGTCGCCAAACTCACCCTCCTACGCTAATCTCGAACGCACGACGCCAGACTACACGGAGGCCCCACTGGATTTGGAGATCCGGTGGGGCCTGTTTAGTAGAGCTCCTCGACCTATGACGCACGCAGCAGGGCGATGAGTTCGTCTTTCGTGGCACGAGAGATCTCCCGGCCGCCTAGAGGGAAGTCGTCGCGTTCGCGGGCGAGGACGCGCAAGTCTTTTACGGTCCGCTCTGTCAGATCGTCCTGCTTCTTAGAAGCGCGGCGGGACGGGGCGGGCACCGGTGCAGCGCTCGGTCGTGGATCGAGGTTTTCGACGAAGGCGGCATAGACCTCGTCCGAGGGTCTAGGGATGACGTGGGTAGAGACGATCTGCCCGACGCGCGCCGCAGCCGCCGCCCCGGCATCGACTGACGCCTGCACCGCCGCCGTTTCCCCGACGACCTTAATCGTGATGAGCGCGGCGACCGTCTGCTCCATCCCCACGAGCCGAACGTGCGCGGCTTTCAGCATCGCATCGCAGGCTTCGATCCCCGCGACCAAGCCTTTCGTCTCGACGAGACCGAGTGCGTGTCCGTTAGCTGGCATTCCCGTTGGGGAGAATCAACTCAACGTCTGCGTGGGGGCGCGGGATGACGTGGACGCTTACCAGTTCGCCGACACGCTCGGCCGCGGCGGCGCCGGCATCGGTCGCCGCCTTCACAGCCCCGACATCGCCACGCACCATCACGGTAACGTAGCCTCCCCCGATTTTCTCTTTGCCGACGAGGCCGACCCGCGCCGCCTTGACCATTGCATCGGCGGCCTCGATGGCCCCGACCAGCCCGCGTGTTTCGACCATGCCGAGGGCCGCTCCTAGTTCGTCTGCCATAGGGTTCGTGTGCTACGTGATGAGCGAAAGGGAAACGGTCCGGTGTTTCAGAACACCGGTCGCACCGTCGCCTCGAATATAGACGCCGCACGCCGATCTTGTCAACGGAAAGCATGTGGAGCATGCTCCCTATGACTCTTCTCTAGTCAGCTTCTTGCGTGTGCTCCTCTTCGTGCTCCAGCTTTCGCCCCAATCGACGGATATAGTCCCACCCCACGCGCAACTCATGGCCACGGTAGACTCCACTCAGCACGAGTCCGCCCGCGTAGACCCCCAACAAGCCCACCCTCCAGACTAGACGCACAGGCACCGACCATGCGAGCGACGGCTGTGCCAGAACCCACAGCCCTACGGCCAGCAGGGAAGCCACAGCCGGAACGTGCCACGGGTAGCGGATAGGGACGTACCGCCGGGCGGTCAGGTCCGCATAGAACGCAAGCCCGAGGAAAGACAGCACGGTCGCCAGCGCCGCCCCCAGCGCCCCCAGGAGCGGGATGAGAAGGATATTGAGCAGGGCATTGCCCACGGCCGCTCCGACAACACCGACCGAGACCCGCTTCGTCTCTTCCACGGCGTAGAGCACGTTGACGATGATGAAGTACAACCCATAGGCCAGGAATCCGAGTGCGATGGGCAGCACGAGCACGTCTGCTCCGAGGTAGGACGCATCGCTGGAGAGCCAGCGGGTGAGATCGTAGGTAAAGAGGCCGAGACCGAGGGCCGCGAAGCCCGCGAAAGCAGCGTAGTGACGAAAGACTCGAAGATGAAAGCGCCCATCGCCGAGGGTTCCATCCGCCCGATACAGCACCTTCAGCCCGACCACGAGAAAGGCCAGTTGTAGGCTCTGCACGAGGAGAACATTGAGCACACCGCCGAGCCGGGCTGCCCAGCCATAGACCGCGACCGTTTCCGCATCCATGAGCCAGTCCAGCAGATACCGGTCGCCCACGTTGAGGAAGAGCGAGGCGAGGCCGCCGAGCGCGAGCGGGGCGCCGTACTGAGCGAGCCGCCCGATGAGCCGAGGTGCGAGTTGCCACCGTACACGCATCAGCATCGCGCCGATCAGCACGGCGGCGCTGGCAAACGCGGAGAGCGCATACGCCTGGATCACACCCACCAATCCGAGTTGCTCGACGCCGAGAAAGTAATAGACCCCACCTACGAGCGCTGCGATCTCTGCCGCCGCTGCCACCGTGTAGAGCCCCGCCCGCTCCTGCGACCGAAGCAAACTGAACGGCACCATCCCCACCACCTTGAACCCGACGTAGACTCCCAGCAGCTGCAGCAACTCCGGCGGCGAGTCGGGGCGAAGCAACAGCGGGGTGAGAGCGGGAGCCGACAGCCAGAACATACCCCCAACCACAGTCGCTGCAAGACCACTCGCTATGAGGGCGGTGAAAGGAAGTGCGCGTTGGATCTCCCGGTAGGCAGGATCCGCCATGAACCGGAGGAGACCACTTCCAAGCCCGAGCCCTGCGATCTGAATACCGACCTGGGCGGTGACTTCGAGGAGGACCAGATGGCCGTAGCTCTCCTGGGACAGTAGCGCCGTGTCGAGATAGAGCGGAGCCAGGAGGAGGCCGCCGAGTTTTACGGCGACTCCGGCGAGCGCATACACCCCACTCTGGCGAAGGAGGCGGAGCAATCCACCGTTCATGACGTGGGGCTTGAGGCGGGAGCGGAAGTGACGGCGCTTTCACATGCGCGCGAAATATAATTCAGCGCGCACAGGCTACCTTCCTATTCCGCCCTACTTCGTTCGTTTCGATGCCTCCTATCACCCGTCGACTCCGCCTTTTCGGCTGGACCGTTGAGGTCCAGGCCAGCAACAATCTGGCAGGTCGCACTCTCGTAGAGGAACTGGCCCTCTACCCGGAAGCCATGCCAGGCGCTGAAACCGACCTCATCGTCCGGCTCGGCGATACAGTCGCAGATCAGCCCCTAGCGACGAACCCGTCCAGCCACCTGGAGCACGCGAACGGGTTCACAGCCCGCTACACAGTAGCGACCGTGGACTATCGTTTCGAGGGTGCCCGTCTCCGTGAGCTAGGCGTTCAGATCAACACCCCGCGCTCGCGGTTCCGGAAGCAGGCCCAGCGGCTGGCCGATATGCAGTTCTCCACACGGGAGGACCGGGCCGGAATCGT
>JABDIZ010000027.1 GCA_013003465.1 Rhodothermaceae bacterium | reverse complement strand
CGGCAGCCCCAGCGAGAGCGAAGAGGATGTCCTCCGGCACATTCCACTGTTCGAAGACCTGACCCCGCGCGAGATTGGCTCGCTCCGCCGACTGCTGCACCGGCGCGAATACGTAGCCGGGGAATCGGTGTTCTTGCAGGGCGAGCCTGGGCTGGGCATGTACATCATCGCCAAGGGCGTCGTCTCGATCCAGAGCGAGCCTTCGGGCCGCGAGCTGGTCGAACTCCGCGACGGGCACTTCTTTGGCGAGATCGCGCTGCTCAACGAAGTCATTCGGACGGCCACCGCGCGGGCAAAGACGGACTGCCTGCTCCTGAGCCTCTTCCAGCCCGATCTGATGGGGCTGCTCGACCGCAACCCGCGGCTGGGCGTCAAGATTTTGCTCTCGCTGGCGCGTTTGGTGGGCATGCGCCTTGTGGAGGTGAGCGACGAATTGGAAGACTTGCGGCGCGAGCACGAGCACCTGCGCACCCGGTCTGGAGAGCCCCCTTCATCCGACGCCGCGACCCCGCGCGTTTCGGATCGGCCGAGTGACGATGGCGACACGCCTTCCCTGGTTTAAGGTCGCCGCCTGGCTGACCACCCTCGCGGTGGTCGTTGCCCTCCTCTGGATCGGCGGCGACCTCGTGGTGCTCGTCCTCATCGCGACGGTGCTGGCCTACCTCCTCTTCCCGCTCGTCAACGCACTGGAGCGGCGCGGGCTCAGGCGGACGGCAGCCACGAGCGTGGTCTTTTTCAGCCTCTCGGTGGTGCTCGGGCTCGTGGCGTGGCTGACGGTGCCGCTTGTCATAGCCCAGGCGACTGAGTGGCAAGCGCGATGGGCCGATGGGCGCCTCTTCGCACTGATAGACCGTATTGAGACGGACCTGGCATCCCATCTCCCCTTTCTGGAGCCCGGGGCGCTCGGCCTCGCGGAGGCTGCGCGCGAGACGGTAGAGGGCTCGAATGCCCACCTGCTCGGCTACGCCAGCAGCGCCCTGGAGATCGTCGGCAACCTCGTCATTGTGCCGTTCGTGCTGTTCTTCCTGCTGCGCGACGGCGTGAGCCTCCAGAAGCGGCTAGTTGCGCTCGTGCCCAACCGGTACTTCGAGTTCGCGATGGGCGTGCTCTACAAAATCGATGCACACCTCGGGGGCTACCTGCGGGGACAGTCGCTGGTGGCCCTGTTCGTCGGCTTGCTGACCACGATCGGGCTGGGCCTGATCGGCGTGGATTATTACCTCGTGCTGGGCCTCTTCACCGGCGTCGCCAACTTCATTCCATACGTCGGATTCATCATCTCCGCCGTGCTCACCTTGCTCGTCTCCGTGGTCACGACGGGCGGCATCGGTCAGGTGTTCGGCATCATCGCCGTTTTCGCCGTAGTGCAGACGTTCGAAAATGTCGTCCTGCAGCCCTGGATTACGGCCCGCAACGTGTCATTGCATCCGGTTGTGGTACTCTTGGCGATCTTGTTGGGGGGTCGCGTCGGCGGCGTGCTCGGCATGGCGCTCGCCGTGCCCGCCGCGGCCATCACCAAAGTGATCGTCACGGAGACCATCATCACCCTCCGGCGCTTCCGTCTCTGAACTCCGCTATGCCCGTTGCTGTTTACGATACCAAGTTGCCGGAGGGAACGCCCGAGCGGATGCGCGTGCGCTTCTGGGGCGTCCGGGGCTCCATCCCCACGCCCCAGGCCGAGAACCTCGGCGTAGGTGGCAACACGGCCTGCGTGGAAGTCCGGCTGCCCGATGGATCGTGCTGCGCGTTCGATGCCGGAACGGGCGCACGGCCCTTCGGCGCGTACCTGCTGCACGAAGCCGACGGCGCGGCGCTCGATCTCCACCTCTTCCTCTCGCACTTCCACTGGGATCACATCCAGGGGCTCCCGTTCTTCGCTCCCCTCTACGCCCCCACGAGCCGCCTCACCATCTACGCTTCCGATCACGATGGCCCGCCTGCCGACCTGATCACTGAGCAGATGCAAGAGCCGTTCTTCCCGGTGGCGTTCGAGGAGCTACCGGCGGAGACCCGGATCGAGCCGATCCACGGAATAGACCCCGTGCGCTTGGACGCGGCCACGGTGCACCCCTTCCCGGTGCACCACACGCAGTTTGTGCTGGGCTACCGCCTGGAGTCGCACAACGCCTCGGTGGTCTATTGCACCGACTACGAGCACGGCGACGCCGAACTCGATGCACTGCTCGTGGAAACGGCGGCGGGCGCCGACCTGCTCATCTGCGACGCGCAGTACACGCCGGAGGAGTACGCCACGCGCCAGGGCTGGGGCCACACCACCTGGGAGTGGGCCGCCCGCCTCGCACGCGAGGCCGAGGTCGGCCATCTGGCACTATTCCACCACGACCCCGCCCACGACGACGAAATGCTCGCTCAGATCCTTGAAGCGGCGCAGGGCCTCTTCCCCCACACCATCCTCGCCACTGAGGGCGTAGCGGTGGATCTGTAGCAGCTCAGACGTCAATCTGCACGAGATGGCACGCCGTAGCGTAGCCCAGGGCCCGCTTGGTGGCCGGAAAGACGCGGCAGGTGGCGATGCCGAGCGCCAGTTCGACCAAACCCGCCGCGCCATAGCGCTCCAGCAGCCGCACCCGGAGGGTCTCCATGTCCTCTGACGCCGTGACAACGGCCAAAGCAAACACCGCCACCTCACGGAGGTCTTCCGGGAGTTCCTCGGGCGAACCCAGGGCGGCAACCCGTAGCACGTCCGGGGCCACACCGGCCTGCCGCGCGAGGTTGACCTCCATCTGGACACACGTCCCGCAGTCCTCGTGCCGCACGGCGGTGATCCGAGCAACATGGTACGGGGCAGGCGGCAGCGCCTTCCGATGCCGGGAGAGCGGGGTGACGAGCGAGAACTTGAGGAACGCGCCCGGCGCTACGTCCGCCATGTGACGGAGGTAGTCGAGGGACGCACCGAGGTCGCGCTCGGCGTTGCGTAGACCGGGTTCGGCGAGGCGGCGCAGCATGGCAGAAGACCACACATGAAAAAGGGGCACGGCGTGATGCCGTGCCCCTACGAAGTCCATGCTTGCGCGGTTGCTCAGCCGACGTTGCGGCGCGTCTGGATGCGTAGGCGTTGGCCCGAGCGAATGCGTGTGCTGCGCAGGTTATTCCAGTTCATGACCTGCCGCACGGTCACGCCGTAGCGCCGTGCGATGACCGTCAGGTTCTCCCCAGAGCGGACCCGGTGCGTGATGGTACGCGGTCCCGAGTTCACGGCGCCCCCTGCACGCGACGCCTCGGGGTTGATGCGGAGGCGCTGGCCCGGACGAATAGTCGTGCGGGCCAGGTTGTTCTCGTTCATGATCTGCCGCACCGTCACGCCGTAGCGCTGTGCGATGAGGGTCAGGTTCTCGCCCCGACGGACGCGGTGCGTCGAGATGCGCGGCGCGCTTTCGGCCTCGGCGACGGCGTCATCTGCCACGGTGCGGACAGGCGTGGCTTCGGCCGTTGCCACGCGTGGCGGCGTGGCCGGACGCGCTGGGGGGCGCGCCGCGGCGACGCGCGTCCCGGTGCTCGCTTCGATGGGCCGGAAGGCGCGCGTCCCGAAGTTGACCGTCTGTGCGGCGTAGAGCGCGCTGCCGCGCGCTGAGCGCGGCGCCAGGCGGTCGAGTGCTTCCGCATGGTCGGCGTAGAAGCGCGGCGGGATGCGCAGCATCCACGGATCGCGCTGGTCTGGGACGCGGCTGCGCCGGAGCGACGGGTTGAGCGCGCGCAGCACGCTCACGTCCACGTCCAGAATGCCTGCCACCGTGCCAAGCGAGGTGCCGCCCTCGACCGGAATCGTGTCATACGCGAACTGCGGTCCGGCCTCGTAAGTCGCCGGGAAGCCGTGGGCTTCGGGGTTGGAGAGCACGATGGACGTCGCGATGAACATCGGCACGTAGTTGTGCGTCTCGCGCGGAATGTGGTCGTAGATGTCCCAGAACGTCGGCTGGCGGCCGAGCCGCGCCTCGGCGCGGTTGAGCTCGCGCTGGATGCGGGCCGGGTTGCAGTTGTAGCCCGCGAGGGCAAGCTGCCAATCACCAAAGCGCTCGTAGAGATCACGTAGGTGGCGGGCCGCCGCGCGCGTGGCCTTCTCCGGGTTGAGGCGGTCGTCCATCTCGCGCGAGACGCGGAGGCCGTAGGCGCGACCCGTAGCCGGGATGAACTGCCACATCCCGGCGGCTCCAGCGTGGCTGTAGGCGCGGGGGTTGAGCGCGCTCTCGACCATCGCTAGGTACTTCAGTTCGTCCGGCACCCCCTCCTCGGCGAGGATGCGCTCGACCATCGGGAAGTAGGTATCCGCACGGGAGCGAAGGCGCGCCACGTGGCCCGGCGAGCGCTGCAAGAACCGCAAACTGCTCTCCACCGACCGATTCATGTCCATCGGGAAGACGGTCGCGTAGGCCTGCACCGTGGACGGGGGCAACGACACGTCCTCCATCAGCGGGCCATCCACGGCATCCACGGAAGCAAAGGCTTGCTCGCGGAACGAATAGACCTCGCCGCGGCTGAGCGCAGGCTCGTCGTAGAACTGCTCGTATTCCGTCAGGATGGAGCTGTAGACCTCGCGGAAACGGGCCGCATCGCTGGCGCCGGGGCGCTCGGCGAGCAACTGGACGTCGCGGACGAGCGCATCGAGTTGACCCTGGTAGGCGTCGGTGTCGCCCGCGGCTTCGGCTTCAAGAAGCTCAGCCTGACGGACGTAGAGGCGGGCAATGCGGCGGGCCAGTTGCTCTTCGCTGAGGGAG
>JABDIZ010000387.1 GCA_013003465.1 Rhodothermaceae bacterium | reverse complement strand
CACCCGCTATGAAGGCCACGAGGTGCAGGTTGTCGGCGACAGTGTATTCGTCATCGACGGCGAGCCTGCGACTTCCTACACCTTCGCGCAGGACTACTATTTCGCGATGGGGGACAACCGCGACAACTCGGTAGATGGACGCTACTGGGGATTTGTCCCGCACGATCACCTCGTGGGCAAGGCTGTGCTTACGTTCATTTCGTTCAGCAAGTGGCTTCCGCCCATTCCGCGCCTCAATCGCTTCTTTCGGCCCATTCAGTAGAGCGAAAGACGACGGGCTCGGGTTGCGTCGTTGCTTGGTCAGGAACACGGTGCCGCGTCGTACCCAAGGAGCGTGTCTGAGTTGATCCCCGTGGAAGATGTGCAGTCGGCCAACCCGCCGGGCGAGGAGCCGAGCCCGTCCGAGGCCATACGGCCTCGGCGACGCACGTCATGGCTCAAGGTGGTCGGGATTGCGTTCGTGGCGGCCTTGCTACTTCGCACGTTCGTCTTCGAGGCCTACCGCATCCCGTCGTCGTCAATGGAGAGCTCGCTGCTCGTCGGCGACTACCTGTTCGTCTCGAAGCTGCACCACGGTGCACGGCTGCCCATCACGCTGGGCCTGCCGTTCACGGGCCTCTACTTCAGAGAGGTGGAACTCCCGACCGTCCGGCTGCCGGGCATCACACCGGTGGAGCGGGGCGAGGTGATCGTATTCAACTACCCGCCGGAGGATGGGCCCATCGACCGGCGGCAGCACTACATCAAGCGCGTGGCCGCGCTGCCCGGCGACACCCTGGCGATTGTGGGGAAGGAGGTTCGGGTGAACGGCACCCCGCTGCCGCTTCCGCCCCTAGCGCGGCAGGTGTGGGTCTTGCGGCTCACCTCCGACACGGGCTTCTCCGCCTCGGGCGCTCGCGAAGCACTGGGGCCAGACGCCCGCATCGACCGCGTCGGGCCGCGCGTGCGACACGTGGAGGCCACGGCCGAGGAGGCGGAGCGCCTTCGAGTATTGGACGGCGTCGAGAGCATCGAGCCGCTCCTTCGTCCGCAAGGCGACGGCAGTGCCGCCTTTCCCTCGAACCCTGTCTATAGCCTTGACGACTACGGCCCCATCATTGTGCCCGAACGAGGGGTCACCGTCACGCTCAGCGAGGCGAACTGGTTGCTCTACCGCACGGTGCTCGTGCAGCACGAAGGACACCGTGCCCAGCGCGTCGCTGGGGGCTATGAAATCGACGGCGTGCTCACCGACCAATACACCTTCGCGCAGGACTACTACTTCGTGCTCGGCGACAGCCGCGACGATTCGGCGGACAGCCGCACGTGGGGCTTTGTGCCGCACGACCACCTCGTCGGGAAGGCCGTTCTGATTTACTTCTCCCGAGACCCAAGGGCCCCGTGGTGGGAGTGGCGCTGGAGCCGTTTCTTCCGAGTAATTCGGTGACCTGGGG
>JABDIZ010000380.1 GCA_013003465.1 Rhodothermaceae bacterium | reverse complement strand
GTCCCTTCATCGCCGCCCACATCCGCCGCCACAACGAGTACAAGCCGCTCGTGATGTCAGGCTTCCGCCTCTGAGCGCCTGTCTGGCCGGGGGCGGGATGAAAAAGCGGACGCCGCCCGTGCTGCGCGGCGCGGGCGGCGTCCGGATGCCGCTTCTGGGGTGAGAGAAACGGCCAAAGGGGTCGATTCTCGCCAAGTATACAGGCACCCGGCGATTCGGTGCAAAAGACCGATGAAGCTTCACAGAGGCGGAGCCTCGCTCGGCACCCTGGGTTCTAGGTCTGCTTTCGCCTTGCTCCTATGTCGTCTGACCTCTTCGCTGCCGCCGCGGAAACGCGCCGTGCGGCCTCTGCACCCCTCGCCGACCGCATGCGCCCCCGCACGCTCGATGAGTTCGCCGGGCAGGGCCACATCCTTGGTGCAGGCAAGTTGCTGCGCCGCGCCATCGAGGCCGACCGTGTCACGTCGCTCATCTTCTTCGGGCCGCCCGGTGCGGGCAAGACGACGCTCGCGCGCATCATCGCCAATACGACGCGAAGCCACTTCGCGACGCTCAACGCCGTGCTGGCGGGCGTAAAAAACATCCGCGAGGAGATCGGCGCGGCACAGGAGCGGCTACGGCTGCGTGGGCAGCGCACCATCCTCTTCGTGGACGAAGTCCACCGCTTCAACAAGGCGCAGCAGGACGCGCTGTTGCCGCACGTCGAGAACGGCACGGTCACCTTCATCGGCGCGACGACCGAGAACCCGTATTTCGAGGTCAACAAGGCGCTCGTCTCGCGCTCGCGCGTGTTTGAACTGCAGACGCTCACCGAGGGCGACCTCCGCCAGATCGTCCGGCAGGCCCTCGCCGATCCGGTGCGCGGCTACGGGCAGCAGACGGTGGCGATCACTGATGAGGCGCTCGACCACCTCGTGAGCACGGCGAACGGCGACGCCCGCTCGCTCCTCAACGCCCTCGAACTGGCCGTCGAGACGACCGAGCCGGATGCGGCCGGGGTGATCTCTGTGGACCTCGCCGTGGCGGAGGACTCGATCCAACGCCGCGCCGTGCTCTACGACAAGGACGGCGACGCCCACTTCGACACCATCTCGGCGTTCATCAAGAGCCTCCGCGGCTCCGATCCCGATGCGGCGCTCTACTGGCTTGCGCGGATGGTGTATGCAGGCGAGGACCCGCGCTTTATCCTCCGCCGGATGCTCATCTTCGCCGCCGAAGACATCGGCCTCGCCGACCCGCACGCCGTTCAGGTAGCCGCCGCGACGGCGCAGGCCTTCGATTACGTGGGGTTGCCGGAGGGGCAGTTTCACCTCGCCGAGTGCTGCCTCTACCTCGCCACCGCACCCAAGTCGAACAGCGTGCTCGCCTACTTCGACGCGCTCAAGCACGTACAGGACGAGCAGAGCGGCGGGGTGCCGAATCCCCTCAAGGATGGCAGCCGCGACAAGGCCGGGCTGGGGCACGGGGTGGGCTACAAGTACCCGCACGCCTACCGCGAGGGCTACGTACCCGAGCAGTACCTGCCCGAGGCGATGCAGGGCCTCTACTTCTACAATCCGCGCGACCTCGGCTACGAGCGCGAGATCGCCGAGCGCCTTGCTCGCCTACGGGAGCGCGACCAGGAGGAGGCCATCGAGAAGCGCGTCCGCCGCTACCTTGACGCGGACGATTGACGCGCGCTCGCGGATCGCATGGATGGACCCACGTTCAGCAACGGCATGGCGGTGCTCTACCTCCTCGGGGCCGCCCAGGGGCTCTTCCTCGCCGCGGTGCTGGCGAGTCGGCACCGAAATGCGCTGCCGAACCGGCTCCTGGCGGCGCTCATGCTCGTCTTCTCGTTCGACCTCGCGATGGCGGTCTACCACGCCTCCGCATTCAGCACGCAGGCCCCCACGCTGATCGGGCTGGACGTGCCCATCGCGTTTCTCTACGGGCCGCTGCTCTATCTCTACGTCCGCACTGTTACCGCCGAGCCCCCGGTCCTGCGCCGCGCCGACCTAGCGCACTTCGCTCCGTTCCTGCTGCTCGTGCTCTTTCTGCTGCCCTTCTTCCTGCGGCCCGGCGCGGAGAAGCTGGCCCTGATGCAGGACCCGAGCGGGAGCGTGCAGACGCAGGCGCTGGCCGTCATCAATCCGCTCAAGCTCGTCCACGGGTTCGTCTACATCGTCCTCGTCGTGTGGGTCCAGCGGCGGCATCAGCAGCATGTCAAGGACGCGTTCTCGTCGGTCGAGCACGTCACGCTGCGTTGGCTTCGCAACCTGACCATGGGGGTTGTGGCGATGCTCGCGGCGTCGGCCTTCCTCTACGCACTGAGCGAGCGTGCCTCCGTGGTGGGGATGGACCCGAGTGGGATCTACGACGACCTGACCTTGCTCGGCGTGACGGTCCTCGTCTACGCACTCGGCTATTTCGGACTCCGGCAACCCGAAATCTTCGCGCCGCCGGCCCCAGCCGCTGTGTCAGGGCCAACTAGAACAACGTCGTATGCCCGTTCAGGGATGCGGCCCGAGGACGCTGAACGCCACCGCGATGCGCTCCTCGAACGCATGGAGACGGAGCACCTGTACCGCCGAGGCGATCTCACGCTCCAGGACCTCGCTGACACGCTCGGCATCTCGTCGCACAACTTGACCGAGGTCATCAACACGCAACTCGGACAGACCTTCTACGAGGTCGTCAACGGGTATCGGGTGCGCGAAGTGCAGGCCCGGCTGACAGACCCGGCCTATGCGCACTGGACCGTGCTCGCCATCGGGATGGAGGCGGGGTTCAACGCCAAGTCGTCGTTCAACGCGGCATTCAAGCGGCATACTGGGATGACGCCCTCGCAGTACCGCGAGCGTCACCACGAGGCCGTTTGAGGGGGACAGGGGTCCAGGCCCGTGGGTGTGGACCTGTTGCGAGGTCCAGCTAGGCGGGCGTGGTCGAAGCAGGAGGGTCTAGCGGGCTAGGCTGTGGCTTCGTCGCGCCGAGGTGGTGCGAGGTCGTCCTTCATCCAGCCTGCTTCTATGCTCCGCTCGCTCGCTCGACTTCTTGTCTTCGTGTGTTGTACCTCCGCAGCCGCTGTCGCCCAAGACGAGCAGACGGTGCGTGGTGTCGTCCTCGACCGCGATACCCGTATCCCGCTCATCGGGGCGAACATCCTCGTCGTGGATGCAGACCCGCTCCTCGGTGCGGCGACCGACGCCGACGGTCGGTTTGTGCTGCACCGCGTCCCGCTCGGGCGACAGACGCTCCAGGTGCGCTACATCGGCTATGCACCGCAGTTGTTGCC
>JABDIZ010000360.1 GCA_013003465.1 Rhodothermaceae bacterium | reverse complement strand
GCCGTGTGCCCGTCTTCGGGGCGGATGGCGAGGGCATCCGCGAAGCTGCCGACGTGGTGGCCTCTGGCGGGGTTGTGCTCTATCCCACCGAGACGGTCTATGGCCTGGGCGGCGATCCCCACGAGGTTGTGGTCATGGAGCGCATCCGTCGCCTCAAGGGGCGGGACGCGGATAAGCCGGTGTTGGTGCTGACGGACGATTGGGCGCGCGTCGTAGCGTGGTTGGACGGTGTGAGCGAGGCGCATCGTCGGCTGATGACGCACGAGCCGCCCCTGCCCGTGACGCTGCTCTTCGACGCGGCCTCTGCGACGCCCCCCTGGCTGGTTGGGCCGGACGGGTGGGTGGGGGTGCGCCGCACCTCGGATTTGTTTTGCCGTGCCGTAATCGGGCGAGCGGATTGTGCCCTGCTCTCTACTTCCGCGAATGAAGCCGGGGGCACCGCGCCGCACCAGTTCGACGACGTGCCGTCCGCGATCCGCGAGGGGGTAGACTGCGCCATCGATGCAGGCCAGCCGCTCGCCGGGACCCCCTCGACCGTCATTCGCTTCGATGGGGAGGACCTCGTGGCGATCCGAGAGGGCGCCGTGCACGTGAAGACGCTGCGTGAGATCATCGGCTGAGCCCGTGGGTAACGGCGCGCACGTATTTTTGCCGAGCCGTTTTATCGCTCCTCTATCGCTCTCGCCACTTCTCCATGACGGAGCCGTTCACCGCCATCGCCGCCTTGCCTGACCACGTGGGGCAGCGGGTTACCCTCAAGGGCTGGCTCTATAACAAACGGGGCTCGAAGAGCCTCTACTTCCTCGTCCTCCGCGACGGCACCGGGCTCGTCCAGTGCGTCGTCAACGAGGACAAGGTGGACGCCGCATCGTTCGAGACCGCCAGCGAGAGCACGCAGGAGAGTGCGCTGGAGGTCATCGGCACGGTGCACGCCGACGAGCGGCAGGTAGGCGGGGTCGAGGTGCAAGTCGAGTCGGTTTCACTGATCGCGCAGGCCGAGCCGTACCCGATCACGCCCAAGGAGCACGGCGTCGAGTTTCTGATGGACCGGCGGCACCTGTGGTTGCGCAGTCGGCGGCAGTGGGCCATCATGCGGGTGCGCAACCGGATCATCATGAGCATGCACGGCTACTTCCAGGAGAACGGGTTCATCCAGATGGACGCTCCCATCCTGACCGGCAACGCCGTGGAAGGCACCTCCACGCTCTTCGAACTCGACTACTTCGACGAGCCCGCCTACCTCACGCAGAGCGGCCAGCTCCACGGTGAGGCCATGGCGATGGCGCACGGCAAGATCTACACGTTCGGACCCACGTTCCGCGCTGAGAAATCCAAGACCCGGCGGCATCTGACGGAGTTCTGGATGATCGAGCCCGAGATGGCGTTCTACGACCTCGACATGGACATGGAGGTGGCCGAGGAACTGATCGTTCGCATCGTCTCAGACGTGCTCCGCGACTGCCGCGACGAACTGGCTGTGCTGGAGCGCGACCTGACCCCGCTGGAGGCCGTGCAAGGGCCGTTCCCACGTGTTTCCTATGATGACGCGGTCGCACTCCTTCGCAGCGATAAGACGAAGCAGCTGCTGGATGAGGAGCGGCGTGGGCTAGAGCAAGAACAGGCCGCCCTCGACACCGAACGCGCCGACAACCGTGCTCGGTACGGACAGGCGAAGAAAGGGGAGAAGCGCCGCATTGACACCCGTGAGATTGAGATCAACCAGCGCCTCGACGCTATCGAAGAGGCGCTCCGCAACATCCCACAGTGGGCGGCAAGCGCCGCGAACTTCGAGTGGGGCAGTGACTTCGGCGGTTCCGACGAAACGGTGCTGACCAAGCACTTCGACCGGCCTATCATCGTTCATCGCTTCCCGGCGGTCATCAAGGCGTTCTACATGAAGCGCGATCCTGAAGACGACCGCCTCGCGCTCGGCATGGACGTGCTCGCCCCCGAGGGCTACGGCGAGGTCGTCGGGGGCGGCGAGCGGGCAACCGACCTCGCCTTTCTCCAGCGGCAGGTGGAAGCGCACGGGCTGCCCGAGGAGGTCTTCGACTGGTACTTCGACCTGCGACGCTTCGGGTCCGTGCCGCACAGTGGGTTTGGAATCGGGTTAGAGCGGACGGTGGCCTGGGTGTGCGGGCTGCACCACCTGCGCGAGGCCATCCCCTTCCCGCGCCTGATCGGGCGCCTGCATCCATAGCCGTACTTGCACGATGAGATCCACATCCGACGCACGCTTCATGCGCCTCGCAATTGAGAAAGCGATCGCCGGGGTCAAGGCCGGGGGGAGCCCCTTCGGCGCCTGCATCGTGCGCGACGGCGAGGTGGTCGCGTGCGTGCACAACGTGGTCTGGCAAACGACCGACATTACCGCGCACGCCGAGGTCCATGGCATCCGCGAGGCGTGCCGGGCGCTCGCCACCATCGACTTGAGCGGCTGCACGGTCTACACAACCACCGAGCCCTGCCCGATGTGCTTCTCGGCTATCCACTGGGCGCACTGCGACCGCATCGTCTACGGTACGTCCATCGCAGACGCGCAGGCGGCGGGTTTCCGCGAACTGACGATCTCCAACGAGACGATGAAAGAACTCGGCGGGAGCACCGTTGAGATCGAGGGCGCCTTCCTCCGCGAGGAATGCCTTGCCGCGTTCGACGCGTTCAATGCTCGTTCCGACAAAGCGGTCTACTGATGCCTGCGCCTCGCATTCCCTACATGGTTAACGCACTCACGGATGACGACGTCCGTGCTCGCGCGGAGGCATTCTATGCGCAGATGGATGCCCGCCGTTCTGTCCGCGACTTTTCAGATCGGCCGGTGCCACGTGCTGTCATTGAGCGCGCCATCCTGACGGCGAGCACGGCGCCGAGTGGCGCCCACAAACAACCGTGGACGTTCGTGGCCGTCAGCGATCCCGACCTCAAGCGACGCATCCGCGAGGCGGCAGAGGCCGAGGAGCGGGAGAGCTACGACGGGCGCATGTCGGAGGAGTGGCTGGCCGCGCTGGAGCCTATCGGGACGGACTGGCGAAAACCGTTTCTCGAAACCGTGCCATGGATCGTCGTGCTCTTCGCACAGCGGTCCGGCCTCCGGTCCGACGGCACGAAGGAGAAACACTACTACGTGCAAGAGAGCTGTGGCATCGCTGCGGGCTTGTTCATCGCCGCGATCCACCAGATGGGGCTCGCCACACTCACGCACACGCCGAGCCCGATGCGGTTCTTGAGTGAGTTGCTAGAGCGTACGCCCAACGAGGCGCCGCTGATTCTCTTCCCAGTCGGTTTCCCGGCCGACGATGCGACGGTCCCCGATCTGCAGCGCAAGCCTCTCAGCGAGGTGGCCGTCTGGCGCTGAGGGCCACCTGGAACCGCCAGCCGTAGTACCCGGCTCAGCCCTTATCGCGGCCGAGAGGCCGAACCGTGGTTGCCACCACTCCGGCCTTGCCGCCGGTCACGGCGAACTCGACCGCCTCGCCGGTGCGGAACGACCGGCCCTGGGTGGCCCGGGTGGTGAAGGGTATCCGCTCGCTGCCAGTGGCCTGACGAACGAAACCAGTGCGGCGGCGGGTATTGAAAGACGTAACAAAGCCTCGCGTCATAGCGAAATAGGCGTTCTGTACTTGGGGGACGAAGAAATCGGCGTCGTCTACGCCTCCTTTAAATGGAGGATTCGCATTCCCTGCGGAGGCGCTGTGAAGATGCGCGTTAGGGTGCTGCCGAAGACAGGCCGACCGGTGCTAGCCGGGCAATACACTTAGCAATGGGCAACAAGCCATGCCATGAGATCATCGAGTACCTGATCCCGCTCGGGCTCGTTCATGGTTTCGTGGTAGAAGCCCTGGTAGAGTTTGAGCGTTTTGTCGGGAGAGGGGGCCTCGGCGTAGAGCCAGCGCGAGCCGTTGGGATCCGTGATGCGGTCGGCCGTCCCGTGGAAGAGGTAGAGCGGCATCGTGAACGCCTCCGGGTGTTCTCGCACATGCTGGGTTGCTTGCAACACCTCATGACCGGTGCGGGCACGCACGCCACCCTGATCAATCAAGGGATCGTTCTTGTAGGCTTCAACCACCTTGGGGTCGCGCGAGAGATACGTCCGGTCCAGCTTGTTGGCGCGCAACCGAGGGGCGATGCGGCTGACCACGCCCGAGATCCGCTGGAGGAAGGGGGAGACGTCGGCGGGAATCTGGAGGGCTGGAGAGGACAGCACGAGGCCAGCCAGGTCCGGCGGGCGAACATCCACCACGTAGGCTGCGGCGATCAGGCCGCCGAGCGAATGGCCCATCAATATGATGGGGAGCCCACCCGTCTGCTCCCGCGCCTCCCGATGCATCAGCACGAGGTCAGCAAGGTACTGGCTGAAGGCATCCACATAGCTTCGTTCACCCTCGGATCGGCCATGCCCTCGATGATCGTATGAGAGCACGGCCAGGTCGTGGGCCATCAGGTGCGAAGCCATGTAGGCGTACCTGCCGCTGTGTTCGTTGATGCCGTGGACGAGCAGCACGACGCCCTTCGGGTCGGTGTCGGGCCACCAGCGGCGGGTCAGGAGCGTCAGGCCGTCGGCCGTGAGAAGGGAGCCCGTTTCGTGCTGCATGGACGCGGCGACCAGGACAGGGGAATCATTTTAGCGTGCTTGAGTTTAAGCCTGCGCATCCATCCTTGCGCGCGTGACTGTTCTCGAAACCTCAACGGCTCCTGATACGGTCCTTGACTTCATCGATGAGAGCGTGCGGGCGCTTCAGGATACCGGGCTGGAACCACGCTTTATACTGCTCGGACCCGAGGCGTACACCTACCTCCGCGAGGCCATAGCCGCCCGCTACGGGCGGAGCGCAGGCACCTTCGAGCAGTATCAGTACCTCACCCTCGTCGTGGATCCCTTCCGGGGTGATTCCGTCTGTGTAGCGCCGACGCCACGCGAGGTCGCCGAGGGCGTTCGCGCGGAGCGCCGCTAATCCACTTGCACGTTTCCCCTGCACGTATGAAAGCCATCTGGAACGACACAGTCTTGGCCGAGAGCGACGACACCATCGTCATCGAAGGCAATCATTACTTCCCGCCCGACGCGATACGTCGTGAGCATTTCAAGCCGAGCGAGCACCACACGACGTGCCCGTGGAAAGGGGAAGCGAGCTACTATTCCGTCGAGGTAAACGGGGCACGCAACGCGAACGCGGCGTGGTATTATCCCGAGCCCAAACAGGCCGCTTCGGAAATTCAGGACTATGTTGCCTTCTGGAAAGGGGTAAAGGTGGTAGCAGATTGAGCGTTCGCGCTCCCTAGGCACACCTTCGAGGTGAGTCGAGCCGCACGGAGTCAGCCCGGGTCGCGGGCCCAAGCCAGGGTGGCTCGGACCGCGCGCCTCCAGCCTGCGTAGTGGCGCGCGCGGTCCGCTTCGGGCATGTCGGGCTCGAAGCGGGCGTCGACGGCCCAGCGGTCGGCGAGGGTGTTCTGGTCCAAGACATCGGCCCCAAGCCCGGACAGCGCCGCTGCACCAAAGGCCGTCGTTTCGAGGTTGGCGGGACGCTCGACCGAGACACCCAGCAAATCGGCCTGGAACTGCATAAGCAGATCATTGCCCGCGGCGGCGCCGTCCACGCGGAGGGCGGCGAGGTCTAGGTTGGCATCGGCTGTCATGGCGTCGAGTACGTCGCGGGTCTGATAGGCGAGGCTTTCGAGGGTGGCCCGGATAAGATGGGCTTTGGTCGTCCCACGCGTGAGGCCAAACACGGCGCCGCGTGCGTCGGGCTGCCAGTACGGCGCGCCCAGGCCCACGAACGCTGGCACAACCACCACGCCGTCCGTTTCTTCCACTTTGCTGGCGAAGTAGGCCGAGTCCGGGGCAGCGTCGATCAGGTGGAGTTCGTCGCGGAGCCATTGGATGGCGGCTCCGGCGACGAAGACGCTGCCTTCGAGGGCGTAGGTCGGGCCGTCGCCGAGATCCCACGCGAGGGTGGTCAGTAAGCCGTGCTCGGACGGGACGAGCTCCGTGCCGGTGTTGAGGAGGAGGAAGCAGCCCGTGCCGTAGGTGTTCTTCGCCATGCCGGGCTCGAAGCAGGCTTGGCCGAACAGGGCGGCGTGCTGGTCGCCCGCGATGCCTGTTATTGCAATAGAAGATCCAAACGCCGTCGTGGCGCCGAAGTCGCCGCTGGAGGGGCGGACGGTGGGGAGGACGCTGCGTGGGATGCCGAGCGCGTCAAGCATGGTCTCATCCCAGCTCCCCTGGCGGATGTCGTAGAGGAGCGTCCGGGAGGCGTTCGTCACGTCGGTGGCGTGCAGGCCGCCCTCGGGGCCGCCCGTCAGGTTCCACAGCAGCCACGTGTCGATGGTGCCGAAGAGGAGATCGCCCCGCTCGGCCGCGTCGCGCGCGCCATCCACGTGGTTGAGCAACCATTCGAGCTTGGTCCCGGAGAAGTAAGGATCGGGGCGAAGGCCCGTCACCTCACGGATGTGATCCATCAAGCCCTCGGCGGCCAATTGCCGACAGCGCTCTGTCGTGCGGCGGTCCTGCCAGACCAGCGCGCGGTGCACCGGTTCGCCCGTGTGTCGATTCCAGAGCACCGTCGTCTCGCGCTGGTTGGTGATGCCGAGGGCCGCCACCTCCCCCAGAGCGAGGTCGGCTCGGTTGAGCGCTTCGTGCGTGACGGCCACCTGTGTATCGAGAATCTCAGCCGCGTCGTGCTCGACCCAGCCGGGCTGTGGGTAGTACTGCGTGAACTCCTGCTGGGCACGGGAAACGACGGTGCCCTCCAGATCAAAGACGAGGGCGCGGCACGACGTGGTGCCTTGGTCGAGGGCGAGTAGATGAGGCGTGGACATGGGGGAGCGGCTTGGTGTGCTGCAAGGTAAATGGGCACGCGCAAAGCGCGAAGTCAGCGGGAAGTCCGACTCCATCCGTTGCGACCTGGTGGAGCGGAGGCTAATTTGAGGGCTGGTTTTCTTCGACCCCAATGGATCGCCTTCGTCACTTGCTGCTGCTGCGCCTCGGTGTGTTCAGCCTCCTTGCGGGGCTGGCGCTGGGGCTCGTGGCACCGGTCGCTTCGGCGGCTGAAAGGACGACGGCGCAGGAACGCGCTCGCGATCTCATCCCGACGGAGTTGCTGAACGCCGCATTGGACGCGGCGGAGCGCGGCACGCAAGCGGATAGGACTGAGGCGCTCATCGCAGCCCTCGGTGAAGACCTGCCTGCCGTCGAGACCCTGCTGGAGGCCCTGTACGGACACCTCCTGCGTGCATTGCAGCTTGAATTCGGCACGCGGGCCGTGTTGATGACAGCGTCGTCGTCTTCGTCGTCGGCGTCGTCTCCGACATCACACGCGGCGGTGTTCCTGAGCCCAGAGCGTGGCACTACGCACGCCTTCACGCACACGGTTCGCGCAGTAGCAGGCCAGGAGAGCTTCCTGCCTCGAATGCTACGTCCGGCTGTACAGCCGCTCGGCCCCTAGACGGCTCCGGCGTCGCTTCGGGCGACGCCCCTGGTTCTTATTCGACGGCTTCCGTCTATGAAGCCGCTCCGGTTTTCCCGAGGAGAGAAGGCGTGCGCTCCATGCGCTCCTGGCTCGTCCTCGTTGTTTCCTGCACGACCCACAAACCCATGCAAGGCAACGGATTTAAACTATTCGCAGTCGCTGCGTTCATTCTCCTTTCTGCCTATTACCTCTTCCCGACGCTTCAGCACGTGCTGAACCAGCGGGAACTGGCGGCGATGAATGAGACCGAACGCGTCTCGTACGAAAGCGACAACTATGACTCGCTCCAGCGCTCCCGCGAGCGCGCCCTCAAACTTGGTCTCGATCTCCAGGGCGGCATGCACGTCACCCTGGAGGTAGGTATGGATGCCCTCCTCGCCGAACTGGCCGAAGGCCGCCGCGACGATGTCTTCGATCAGGCGCTCCAGACCGCTCGCGCCGAGGCTGAGACCAGCCGCTCGTCCTTCATCGAGCTCTTCACGGACGCCATCGAAGAGGCGCAGCCGGGCACGCGTCTGTCTCGCTACTTCCGCGACGTGGATGCCGAGATCACCGCGCGCAGCGACAACAGCGACGTGATCGCCTACCTCAATGCGGAAGGAACGGACGCGATCAACCGCGCCGTCGAGATCATCCGGCAGCGTGTGGACCGGTTCGGTGTTTCCGAGCCGTCGATCCAGAAGCAGGGCAACAGCCGCATCATTGTGGAACTGCCGGGTGTGGATGACCCCGAGCGCGTTCGTGACCTGCTCAAGGGAACCGCCCGCCTCGACTTCCGGCTGATGGCCGACCCGCAGGAGTTGCAGGCCTCGGCGGCCCGCATCTATCAGTACTACGCCAGCGGGGGCGAGGAGCCCAGTTCCGACACGACTGACGTCGCCGCGACGGATCTCGCGGTAGCCGATACGAATGCCGTGGCCGACACCACAGACGCGGCGAGCGATACCGCTGCCGTCGGCGTGGACGTGGCGCAGCTCGGTGCCGATGATCCTGCTCTAGGGGCCACCGACGAGGGCGATGGCTTCACGAGCCTCTTCCGCCTCTTCACCGATAGCCGTCTGCCTGTCTTCGGCCAGGTCGCCGAATCGGACACGGCCACGGTACGGCGTTACCTCGAAGCCCCGGCCGTGCAGGCCATGGTCCCGGCCGGAATCGACCTGCTTTATGCGTCTAGCCCGGACGGGCAGACGGCCACCGGCGAGCCCGTCTATTACCTGCTCGGTGTCAGGGATCGCGTCGAACTGACGGGCGAAGTCCTCACCGACGCGCGGCCCACCTTCGACCCGATCACCAACGAGCCGAAGGTGTCGCTGACGATGAACAACGAAGGCGCGCAGCGCTGGAGCCAGATCACGGCGGCCAACGTCAACAAGAACGTCGCCATCGTGCTCGACGACGTGGTCTATACCTGGCCCAACATCCGCGAGCGTATCTCCGGCGGGCGCACCGAAATCGAGGGCGTGACCCGGCAGGAAGCCGAGGACATCGTGACGGTGCTCAAGTCGGGCGCGCTCCCGGCGCCAGTGAACATCATGGAAGAACGGACGGTCGGGCCGAGCCTGGGCGCTGCGTCGATCCGGGCCGGGACGTTCTCGGTGCTCGTGGGCCTCGCGCTCGTGGCCATGTTCATGATCTTGTATTACCGCACGGCAGGCCTCGTGGCGAACCTGGCCTTGCTGCTGAACATGGTGTTCATCTTCGGCATCCTGGCTGCCTTCGGCGCGGTGCTGACGCTGCCGGGCATTGCGGGCATCGTGCTCACGATCGGTATGGCGGTGGACGCCAACGTGCTCATTTTCGAGCGCATCCGGGAGGAGATGAGCACGGGCAAGACGCTCAAGGCGTCCATCGACGGCGGCTACGCGAAGGCCCTCAGCGCCATCGCCGACGCCAACATCACGACGTTCTTCGTGGGCGTGATCCTCTACTCGTTCGGCGTTGGTCCGATTCAGGGCTTTGCCGTGACGCTCATGGCAGGCATCCTGTCCTCGCTCTTCACGGCCATCGTGGTGACCCGCATCGTGTTCGACTGGATGACGGCTGGGCAGCGACGCTCCGTCGCCTTCGGCTGATTCATCATTCTCTTGAGTATTCCGGGCAGTGCCGCGCTAGATGGCTACGTGCTGCCCGCTGACCACACCTACCATGCGCATCTTTGAAAACACGACCATCGACTTTACGTCGAAGCAACGGTTCGGCTTCATCCTTTCGGGGACGCTGATTGTCCTCAGCCTGATCTCGTTCTTCACCCGTGGCATCGAGACCGGCATCGATTTCCAGGGCGGTACGGAGATCGTGATTGAGTCCAGCGAGGCGATCCGCGTCGCTGACGCTCGTGCGATCTTGACGGACGCCTTCGGCTCGACCCCCGAAATCAAGGAGTATGGCAGCCCTGAACTGCTGCTCATTCGCACCGCCACCGCCGGGGATCTCGATTCGATCCAGAATGTGGTGCTCACCAGCCTCAACGCGGCGTTCCCCGAGACGAATACGACCTCGGAGAAGCGCGATTCCGTGAGCCCGCGTTTCGCCGACGACCTCAAGCGGGGCGCCATCTGGGCGGTGTTGGCGTCACTGCTCGTGATCTTCCTCTACATCATGGTGCGGTTCGAGTGGCGCTTCTCGGCAGGCGCGGTGGCCGCGCTCGCGCACGACGTGACGATCACGCTTGGGCTGTTCTCGTTCCTGCACGGCTGGCTGCCGTTCTCGCTCCAGATCGACCAGGCCATCATCGCCGCGTTCTTGACCATCGTCGGCTACTCGCTCAACGACACGGTCGTTATCTTCGACCGCATCCGCGAGTTCGCCAACCTGTTCAAGACCGAGCCGTTCGAGCGCGTCGTCAACCGCTCGATCAACTCGACGCTCTCGCGGACGCTCGTCACTTCAGGCACGACGATGATCGTGGTGCTGGTGCTGTTCCTCTTCGGCGGCGAGGTGCTCAAAGGCTTTGCCTTCGCGCTCCTCATCGGCGTGATGATCGGTACCTACTCGTCGATTTTCGTGGCCTCGCCGGTCGTGACGATGCTGCGGGCGCGCACGGCCTGAGCGTTTTCCCTCTGCGGAAGGGAAGCCGCGCGCCCGCTTCCCTTCCGCCTCTCCCTGTAGCCTCATGATGCACTTCGATGTGGACGAGCGAAACGGCGCGGCCGTGATCGCACTCTCCGGTGACGTGATGGGCGGCCCCGACGGATCGGCCCTCCACGACCGGCTCCAGCAGCTCAAGTCCGAAGGCAAGCGCAACGTCGTGATCGACCTCGACGGGGTGCGCTTCATGAACTCCAGCGGCCTCGGCATGCTCATCGGTGCGCTCACGACGATGCGCAACGCGGGCGGCGACCTCCGCCTTGCGCGCGTCGGCGACCGCGTGCAGTCGCTGCTCATGATTACCAAGCTCTCGGCCGTCTTTGTCCATCATGACACCGTGGACGAAGCCGTCGCCTCATTTCATTGATTCATCGGATAGTCGGATCATCGGGTCATTGAGGTGACGATGATCCGATCCCTCCTTCACCCAAGCATTCGATGCCTGTAACGATTGTTATCGGCTCCCAGTGGGGCGACGAGGGCAAGGGCAAGATCGTCGATCTGCTCGCGCCCGACATGGACATTGTGGCCCGCTACCAGGGCGGCGCCAACGCAGGCCATACCATCGCCTGGGGCGACCGCCAGTTCGTCCTCCACCTGATCCCGAGCGGCATCTTCCACGAGGGCGTGACCTGCGTGATCGGCAACGGCGTCGTGATTGACCCGGTAGCGCTGATGGAGGAAATCGAGCAGGTGGAGGCCCTTGGCTTTTCGGTCGAGGGGCGGCTGCTGATCTCGCACAACGCGCATCTGATCATGCCGTACCACAAGGCGCTCGACAAGGCGCGCGAGTTGTGGCGCGACGCGGAGGCCATCGGTACGACGGGCCGCGGTATCGGTCCGGCCTACGTGGACAAGTTTGCCCGCTCGGGCATCCGCGTCGTGGACCTGCTCGATCCCAACGGACTACGCAAGAAGCTCAAGGCGGCGCTCGACGAAAAGAACGCGATCCTGAGAGCCGTCTACGGCGACGATGGCATCGATGTGGACGCGATGATCGCCGAGTACGTCGATTTCGACCGGCGTATTGATCCGTACGTAACCGATACGGCCAACTACCTCGCGCAGGCCCTCGCCGATGGCAAGCGCATTCTCGCCGAAGGCGCGCAGGGCTCGCTGCTGGATGTGGACCACGGCACCTACCCGTACGTCACCTCGTCGCACCCGACGGCGGGCGGCTGCTGTACGGGTCTCGGTGTCCCGCCCACAGCCGTCGATCGCGTGACGGGCATCGTCAAGGCCTACACGACGCGTGTGGGCAATGGGCCTTTCCCGACGGAACTGACGGACGACCTCGGCGAGCGCCTCCGCGCCGAAGGCCGCGAGTACGGCGCCACGACGGGCCGCCCGCGCCGCTGCGGCTGGCTCGACGGTGTCGCGCTGCGCTACACGGCGCGCCTGAACGGCTTCACAGATCTCGCGGTGACCAAGCTCGACGTGCTGGCCGGGATGGGCGAGCTGAAGGTGTGCACCGCCTACCGCCTCGACGGGAAGGTCACCGACCGCTTCCCGAACGACCTCGCCATGCTGGAGCGCGTCGAGCCGATTTACGAGACGTTGCCTGGTTTCGAGGGCGACCTGTCGAGCGCCCGCTCGCCCGAAGAACTCCCCTCCGACGCGCACGCCTACCTCGACTTTGTGGCGGACTTCGTCGGGGTACCCGTCTCGATGATCTCCACCGGCCCGCGCCGCGAAGAAACGGTCGTCGTGTGACTGCGGAACGTGGCGTGCGGACGGCGGGGTTAGCTTCGTTCCGCACTTCGCATCCCACCCTCCGCAGTCCATGCAGGCGTACCGCACGAGCGTCAAGATCAAGCTGGGGCTGATCGTGGCCGCCATCGTGATCGCGGCGGCCTCGCTGTTCTACACCAACCGGCTCGCTGATCGCGTGACGGCGCAGGAGCAGGAGGCGGTGCGCCTGTGGGTTCAGGCCATCGAGTACCAGGCCCAGACGACGGTTGCCAATCCGCACCTTGCCGATTTCGAGGCGTTGCCACAGGCTCTCGACCAGGCGAACGCGGCAGGGTTGCTCCCGGACACGCTCGCCAAGCGCTTCGGCGACGCCATCGCGTGGGCGCGCACGATGCCGCCGACAGAGGAACTGGACTTTGTATTCAATGAGATCGTCCAGCCTGCGCGGTTCAACGTGCCGGCCATCATCACCGATGCGGAGATGCAGACAGTCGTGGCGGATCGAAACGTGGTGGACGAAGGCACGCTGGTGCTCGACACCGCGCGGGTGTTGCAACTGGCCGCGAAGTTCGACGAGATCAACGAGCCCATCGAGTTCGTCTACTACGGAGGCGAGGTCCAGTACGTCCACTACGGGGAGTCCGAACTGGCGCGCCTGATCCGTTGGTTTCCGCCGATCCAGCTCGGGTTCGTGGCGTTGTTCATCCTCGTGGGCTACCTCGGCTTCTCGTACGTGCGGCGCAGTGAGCAGAGCAACCTCTGGGTGGGCATGGCGAAGGAAGCCGCCCACCAACTCGGCACGCCGCTCTCGTCCATGATCGGCTGGATCGAACTGCTGCGGTTGCAGCACGAGGGCGATGCCGAGGCCGAAACCGTCGCCGCCGAGTTGGAGCGCGATGTGGAGCGGTTGCGCCGCGTGGCGGATCGTTTCGAGAAGATCGGCTCGGTGCCCGAACTGCGCCCGACGCGGCTCGCGCCCGTCCTCGAAACCGTCGCCGATTACATGCGGCGGCGCCTGCCGCGGGAAGGGCCCCGCGTCTCGCTCGACCTCTACATCCCACCGGACCTCGCGGCCGACCTGAACCCGGACCTGTTCGAGTGGGTCATCGAGAACCTGCTCAAGAATGCCCTCGACGCCATCGAAGGGAATGGGCAGATCATCGTTGAGGCGACTCGCGAGGGCAAGGAGGCCCGCATCGAAGTACGGGACACGGGCAAAGGCATCGAGCGGGCGGCGCAGCGTCACATTTTCCGGCCTGGGTTTTCGACCAAGAAGCGGGGGTGGGGACTCGGGCTCAGCCTCGCCAAGCGCATCGTCGAGCAGTACCACGGCGGCTCGCTGGCGCTGGCGGAGTCGCGCCCCGGCGCCGGCGCGATCTTCGTCATCACGCTGCGGGCGGCTACACCGCTGCCTGCGCCACCCACCCCCACGGCAGAGCCGCACTCAGCGACGGCGTAGGTACTCGACGAGTGGGCCGGGGTCATCGGTCAGGACAGCCGTGTAGATGGCCGCCCGGCGGCGCCAGAGTACAAGGTAGGCCTCGCCGACGCGGCGCACGTCCACCGGGTCGTCTTCGGCGAGGCGCGCATAGACGGGCGAGGCAAGGCTTACATAGCTCTGCGCGTCATCGAGGAACGCGTAGTCGTAGACATAGACGGTGATGAGCTGCCCCTCCCCGGGTTGGTACTGCAGGACCGGGACTTCCACGCCCTCAGCGAGCTCAGCGATGCCCACCCCCGCGAGGCGTGCATCGGGGAGGACCGGCACGCGCACGGGCCAGCCAAACTCCTGGTAGATGTATTCCTGGGCGAGGTCGAGATCATCCGTCCGCTCATCCAACTCGATGATGTCCGCGTGAGCGGCGGCAAGGGCGAGCAGGTCGGGTGTGCCGCCATCGGTCGGATCTGGGCGCAACACGAACATCGTCACGAGCAGTCCGACCCCGACGATACCGATGCCCATGGCGAGGCGCTGCACGAGCGTGCGGGTGGGCGAATCCGATGGGGTGGCGTTTTCGGATCGGGTCTGGATCCGATCATAGGCCGGATGGTCACCAGGCACATAATCATCGAGGGGCGCGCGGTCTTCTGGCGGCTCCAGTGGCTCCGAGGCCGCCGGAGCGTCCTCGTCGAGGGTCGGAACGCCCGGGGGCGGCGTCTCGGCAGGCGAGGGCGTGGACGACTCGGAAGCAGCATCCGCGTCATCGGGAAAGGCAGCGAAGAGAACGGGGAGAAGCATGCGTGGTGCTCAGAGCGGCTCAGTCGTCGCCGTAGACGAGATTGACGGGGCTGCCTTTGTGGATGGACAGGAGCGTGGCCGCATGGCCCTCGTTGACGCTCACTTCGAGGTGATGGCTGCTGCCGATCAGGGCAAGGGGCTCGCCACTAGGCACATCGGCATAGGTGTGGGAGAGCCTGTCGAGAATAACTGCACCGACGTAGTATTTCGCCTGGCGGCTGCGCGGATCGCGTTCCAGCAGCGTACGCGGGATGTTGGTGATGCAGTTGCCGTAGCGGTCGATGTGGACGACCCAGCCCTGAATCCCTTCGTCATCGGCGAGCGGGAGCGCCCAGTGGAGTTGCTGATAGGTGTCTGTGGGGGTGCCTACCTCGTCGAGGCGGCGCCCCGAGGCGAGGTGCGCCGCTACAGGGCCGAAGATGTCGCGGCCGTGAAACGTGGCGCTCGGGGTGGGGATGCGCCAGTAGGTGGGTTGATCCAGCACAACGAGGGCGTCGGGGTCCTCGTCCTCCAGCAGGAGCGCGAGTACGCCATTGTCGGGCCCTACGAACAGCTGATCGCCGAGGCGGGCCGCGAGCGGGCGCCGCGCGGTACCCACCCCTGGATCGACTACGCTCAGGTGGACGGTGCCTGCCGGAAAGTGGGGCACGGCCTGGCTCAGCAGAAACGCCGCTTCCATTACATCCTGCGGCGCCACGAGGTGCGTGATATCCACCAGGCGCAGTGTCGGTTCGATAGACAGCATCACGCCCTTCATGGCCGCCACGTAGGCGTCTTGCAAACCGAAATCGGTGGTGAGGGTGACGAGCGGGCGCACCGGGGCGGGGGCAGACGAAGGCGAAAAGATACCGCGCAGGCTCAAAGACCGACCGAGAACATGAAGCGGAACCGTTGCGCGGCACGACCCATCTTATCTTTCACTCCGCATTGAAACGAAATCTATGCCTGACCGTGCCCCCGATCCTCTTGTGGCCGAGGAACCCTCCCTGACGCCCCGTCACCAGGAAGCGCTCCAGCAGTTCATCCTGCTCTGGGGCGAGATGGCGTCCCACTGGGGCATCAATCGGACCATGGCGCAGATCCACGCGCTGCTGTACGCCGCCGAGCGACCGCTCGACACCGACGAGATTATGGAGCGGCTCCAGATCAGCCGGGGCAACGCCAACATGAACCTTCGCGCGCTTGTGGACTGGGACCTCGTCCGCAAAACGCACCAGATCGGCTCGCGCAAGGACTATTACACGGCCGAGCAGGATGTCTGGAAGATCACCACGACCATCATTGAGCAGCGCCGCAAGCGCGAGATCAAACCCGTCCAGCAGGCCCTCGCGGCTTGCACCACGACCCTCCGCACAGGCGAGCCGCTGACGAATGAGGAGGCCCAGTTCGTCGATCGCATCGACAACCTCGCCGACTTCATTGATGTGTTCGAGGGCTTCACGAGCGCGTTCCTGCCGTTTCTACAGAGCCGCAGCGGCGAGCAAGTCAAGCGCGTGATCCAGTTCGCCCAGAAGGTGCGGCGGACCAAGAACGGCGAGCACGACGATGGCTGATGCGAAGGCCACGGGCGCACACGGAGAAGACCTCGCCGCCGACTATCTGGAAGCGAAAGGCTACCGCGTGCTGGACCGCAACTACCGGTTCATGCGCGAAGAGATCGACCTGGTGTGCTTTCTCCCGGCGGAGCGCTACGAGGACGGTGGCGAACTCGTCTTCGTGGAAGTCAAAACGCGCCGCGGGCACGGGTTTGGGCGTCCCGAGGAGGCCGTAGACCGGCCGAAGCAAGAAGCCATCATGCGCACCGCGGAAGCCTACCTCCACGAGCGTCGCCTTGATGGCTCCCCGTGCCGCTTCGACGTGGTCGCCATCACGCTCGGGAGCGGCCTGCCGGAGATCGAGCACTTCGAGAACGCCTTCGGGTATTTCGTCTGATGACCGCGGCCTCCGTTCCGGTGCGCGCAGAGCGCGTGGAGGCGCCGTATGAGGGCAGGACGGCTCTGCTCGTGCATGGCGGTGCTTGGGCTATCCCCGACGATGCGGTAGAGGCACATCGTTCAGGCATTGAGCACGCGGTTGCGAAGGGACGGGCGCTGCTGCGGCATGGGCGACCGGCGCTGGACGTGGTGACCGATGTGGTCGCGTTCCTCGAAGCCGACCCGACCTTCGATGCCGGGTGCGGGGCGCGCCTTGACCGCGACGGTCGTGCACAGCTCGATGCCGGGCTCATGGACGGCACGACGCTCGCCTGGGGCGCCGTTGCCAATGTGCGGCGCCTCGCCCATCCGATTCGCGTCGCCGGAATGCTATTGCACCACGACGGGCAGGCCCGCTTGCTTGTTGCTGAAGGCGCCGAGCGCTTCGCCGCCGAGCGAGGGATGGAGTTGATCGACAACGAGGCTTTGATCACCGAGGCCGAACAGGCGCGCTTCGAGCAACTCCATGCCGATCACACCCGCTTCCACACCAGTCGTGAGTTCTCGGGCCTCGAAGCGGATCCGCACGGTACGGTCGGCTGCATTGCGCTGGACCAGGCAGGCCATCTGGCAGCCGCTACATCAACGGGAGGCGCCTCGTATACGCACCCCGGTCGCGTCGGGGATTCGCCGCTGGTGGGGTGCGGCTACTACGCGACGGCGCAGGCTGCCGCGAGTGCGACCGGCTGGGGGGAAGCCATTGCCGCAGTGTTGCTCTGTGGCCGCACGGTCGACACTGTTGCGTCGGGCACCTCACCGGAGCGTGCGGCCGCAGAGCGACTACAGCACATGGCTGCATCGATCACAAACCCCCAGGGTGAACCAGCCACGGGTGGCCTCATCACACTCGATGCGAGCGGCCGAGGCGGCGTCGCTTACACGACGCCTCGCATGGCCCGAGGCTCGTGGGCAGAAGGAGGCGCCATCAGGGTGGCTGTGTAGCCTACCAGGATCGTCGCCGCGGCTGTGGGGCAGGCACTTCTTCTTGATCCTTCTCAGCGGTGCCACTCCAGGTTGGTGCCGCGGAAAGCTGTTCTACGATGGCATCGACGGCTGAAGTGCGTGCTTCGCGGCGAGGCGTTGGGCGGCGGCGCACCGGCCCTGCGTATTCAACCAGGGCAGGCTCCACACCGACAAAGTCGTGTACGTCCAACGTTGTGCCCTCGAAGTAGTAGGCGAGAATGTCACGGTAGCTCCGGCCACTGCGGGCGAGGCCACGGGCGCCGTACTGGCTCATCCCCACGCCGTGCCCAAAGCCGCGTCCGTGGAATAGATAGCGGCTCCCATCGCGCTCGACGGTGAAGTGCGTACTCCGGATGGTGCGGATGCCCAGAGCGGCATTGATCGTGGAGCGAAATTGCGCGCCGCTGATGGTCGGGGTGCGCCCGCCGTGCAAGCGGACACGGGCGACGCGCCCGCTGGCTGTGCGGCGGGTGATATCGATGCCCGTAACACTGCCGCCGAAGCGGCGGCTCAGTGCGCGAAGCACCTCCGCAGAGGCGGCGGTCGTCGTCCAGCGATGATCCGGTGCGTCGGCGTCGTAAGGATCAGGTCGGGGGCGGAGGTAGGGGACGGGGCGCCCGTTCCAGACTTCCTCGTTTCCCGCCGTGTGCCCCCCCGAACTGGAATAATAGGTGGCATCGGCCAGTTCATCCCGATAGGTCAGCACTTCGCCGCGTGTGTCCTGGGTGGCAGCGCGAGACACTGGCGTAGTGGCGTCGAGGCCTCGGTAGACCTGCGCGCGCGTGTCGTCCACGAGGTCGAAGGGGGCCTCCGGGTCGAGATGGCGCAGCGCATAGGTGCGTGCGAGAACGGCCTGGGCCTTGACGCCTTCAGGTTCAGGGAACGGGTACTCGCTGGCGACGACGCTCGCCACGTAACGCGGCAGCGGCGCGTGGTTGACGAGGCGTAGTGCATCCCCCGCGCCTTCTACGACGAGGCGGCCCGGATAGGCCCGCCGTTGCGACCGCGTGCGGACAGTCAGGTGGGCGTCCGGATTGGGAATCAACTCGACCACGCCCGCCTGGATCGTCAACGCAGGCATGGTGAGGCGGAGGCGGTCGTGGAGGCGCTCCACCTCCGCTGTTTCGCCGGGTTGCAGTGTCGCCGCCACCACGCCATCGCGGTCGAGCATCACCGACGCGGGGCCATCCACCGCCCGGAGGACTACGGAGCGCGGCTGCTCTTGACCCAGCACATGAACACGGACGATCGACGCGCTGGGCTGGGGCTGGCTTGCCGCCACCGGCAGCAGGATCGTGGCGAGCACGAGGAAGGGGAAGAAGCGGGCCATCGGAGGGGAAGGATGCGCCGATCCTATCGGCGGCATTGCAGTGCGCTGAAACAGCCTAGGCGCACGTGGGCCCCTGCGCGTCAAGCACGCGGATTAAAGCCTTGGTCCGGCGACATTGAGTTCCGGCCGGGCGTTTCAAAGACTCAACCGGTCGCGCAACTCGCGTGAGCGCGCCCGGCTCGCCACCACCTCATGGCCGCCGGTGAGGATCAGCTTGTAGCGGCCTGAAAACCACGATACCATCTCGCGAATCTGCGTCAGTTGCACGAGCGCCGAGCGATGGACCCGCATGAACTGCGCCGGGTCGAGGCGATGCTCTAGCGCGTCCAGCGTGTAGGACACGATGTGCCGGGCGATGGAGGCCGGGCTCCCGGGCGCCTGCGTCAACACGTAGAGCCGTGTGATGCCGTCTTGGACCTCGGCAGACAGCAGGTGCTCGACGGGGATGATGAGGAGCCGATCCTTGCCCGGCACCGATAGCTGATGCAGGAAGTCGGGATGGTCCTCACGCCGCGGGGTCTGCTCGAAGCTCTGCTGGTCGAGGTATTCCAGCAGTCCGGCAAGGCGCTCCTGCATCGCCTGGCGCTCGCTGCCGCCTTCGCTGCGGCGCTGTTCCACACGCCGGATGGCCTCGGCCATGCGCTCCTCTTCGATGGGCTTGAGGAGGTAATCCACGGCATTGGCCTCGAAGGCCCGCAGCGCATACTGGTCGTAGGCCGTTGTGAAGACGACTGCCGGACGGTTCGTTGGCGGCAGGCGGTCGAGTACGGCGAAGCCGTCGAGTTCGGGCATCTGGATGTCGAGGAAGAGCAGGTCGACCGGCTCGTCGTCGAGCAGATCGAGGGCTTCGACGCCATCGGCGGCTTCCCCGACGAGGTGCAGGCGTTCGTCCTCGACAAATGGGTCGAGGAGACGGCGAAGGCGCTGACGGGCGGGGGCCTCATCGTCAACGATCAGGGTGCGGAGCATGGGGGAAGAGGAAAGAGAAGGGAACTGTTAGAATACTCAGTCGGATCGATGGACAGCCGTCTCGTCTGGCAGGGTGAGGGCGACGACGGTCCCTCGCTCGGCATCGCTGGTCATGGTGAGGAGATCGGAGCGGCCGTAGAGTTGCGCCAGGCGGTCGGCCACGTTCCGCAGGCCAATGCCGAAGAAGTCCGGGGTCTCCGTTGATGCGGCCGGTGCGGTGCCGTTCTGCTCCCCGAACAGCGCGGGGATGCCGACGCCGGTGTCACTCACGACGACCTCAATGCTACCATCCTCGCAGCGCTGGCCTTCCAGCCGGACGGTGCCCCCGCCGCGCTTGCGCTCGATTCCGTGCTTAACGGCATTCTCCACGAGGGTCTGGATGGTGAAGGCGGGGACCTTAACATCCTCCAGGCCGTCAGCCCAGGCTTCTTCGACGTGCAAGGCCGCGCCGAAGCGGGCCTGCTCGATGGCGAGGTACTGGCGCACGAGGCGAAGTTCCTCGCCCAGCGGGACGAACGTCCGGCTTCCGGTCTGGAGCACGTAACGGAAGAGCCCGGCGAGTTGCTGAACGGTGGCCTCGGCCTCGGCAGGCTTCTCCTGGATCAGGGCGGCTATCGTGTTGAGCGCGTTGAAGAGAAAGTGCGGGTTGATCTGCGCGCGCAGCGCCGCCAATTGGGCCTCCGCACTTTCGCGCACGAGGGCTTTCTCCCGCTCGATCAGGCCGAGTCGCTCCGTGGCGAGGGCCAACTGACCGCAAAGAGCACGGAGCATTTCCACGTCTTCCAGATTGTACACCGCCCGTCGCCGCGCCTTTCGGCCCAGCACAAGGACGCCTACCGGATCGCCGCTCCCGCTCGTGACGGGGACGACCAACGCAATGCCGAACGAGCGTAGCATCGTGGCGTCGGCATCCGGCAGGGCCGTTTCATTCAACTCCGGGTTGCGCGCCCAGACGGTGCCTTCGTCCTGCAAGCGCGACCAGATGCGCGAGAGCTCCGCGCGGGTGAAAAACGGAGGCTCCGGCCGATACGTGGCGTGGACCCAGCGCTCCTGCGGCGTGCCGGGGTCGGAGCAGAGGAAGAGCACCGCCGACCGTACGTCCAGCGCCTCTCCGATGGCAAGAATGGATTCGTGAGCGAGGCGTTCAGAGTCGAGGATGGTGCGGATGCGGTCGCCGAAGCGGTTGAGTTGCTGGCGGGCGCGGCGGCGGTCCGTCGTGAACCACTCGGCGGTGAGGCGCTGAATGGGGCGGGCGAGCCGCTCCACCACGATCAGCAGCAGCACGACCCAGAGGCCAAGTACGACGGGGTTGGTGACGCGACCCTCGGGGTTGAAAGCCTCGAGCACCCACAGCCCACCGACGAACGCGAAAAAGATGAGCCCGAGGGCCGTCGTATACGCCAGCGCGCGGGTAAGGACGGCGTCGAAGCGGCCGTAGCGCAGCGTCGCGAGCGAGACGAGCACGACGGGGGCCACGGAGAAGAGTTGAAGGACCACGATGAAGGCTCCTGCGCGCGCGTCGCTGGCATTCGTCAGCAGGGGCAGGGCGCCGTACACGAACAAGGCCCCCGCAATGGCCAGCACGAACACCACCAGGCTCCCGATCCGGCTCCAGCGGGAGGTCGGGAAGCTCTCCTCCTCGCGCTCCTCGTGCGCGGGCGTGAACAGGATCAGCATGGTGGCCGCTGCCACATAGCAGCACACATAGAACAGGATCGGGGCGAGGAGGTAGTCCGGTGGGATGGGGCCGAGGCTGCCGCGCACCGTAGCGACGGCGACGGCGAGGCCGAGCAGGATCGGGGGGAGGTAGATGGGCAGGCGCCAGCCCTGCGTGGCGGTACGAAGGAAGCGCGTGTCGAAGAGCACGTAGCGGAGCAGCAGGACTGGGAACAGGATCCAGCCACCCAGGCTGAGCACCGTCAGCACCTCAAAGCCGCGCGCTAGGGCCTCAGAATGCAGCACCGGCGGACCGAGCGCCGACACGATCAGGATGCGCAGCAGGTTGCCGCCTACCCACAGCAGCGCTGCCCCAATCAGCAGCGAGGATCGTCGGGCTCGTGGGCTCCGCCGCGCGAGCGGGACGACGATCAGCAAGGCGAGGACATGGAGGAAGGCCACGAGGGCAAACGCCCAGGTCGAGGTGACCCACAGCGAGCGGCTCAGAGGGTAGAGGAACGTCGGATAGCGGGTCGTGGCGATCTCGAACGTCTGGAGTTCACCGTCCTGCATCACCTCGTAGGCGAGCGTGGAGGCAGGCGCCCGCTCAATCACGCCCTTGACGTCCTCGGCGCTGAAGAATTGCTCGTAGTCGAGTTGGAAGAGCGATGCGCC
>JABDIZ010000331.1 GCA_013003465.1 Rhodothermaceae bacterium | reverse complement strand
GACCCGGCCACCTTCAGCGAGCGATATCCCCGCGCCCGACTCGGACGCGTGCGCGCGCTCGACGGCTGGGGCGAACCCGGCGGCGCGACGTTCCTGACCGCCATCGGCCCGGCCAACCCGCTCTTCGCCGCCTACCAGCCGCACGGCCAGAACGTCTTCTCTTTTCACGATGACCTCGTCACCCAAAACATCGACGCCAACACGCTGAGCTACCTCGTCGTGGGCTGGTACAGCGCCGAGGGCGACGGTGCCCTCGCCAGCGGCCTCGCGGCGGGCGACGCGTTCGCCGAGGTAATGGCGGACCTCCAATGGAGCGCGCCAGACGAAGACGCGACGGCTGCCTCGACGGTGTATTCCGGCACCGCGCTGGGCGTCGCGTGGACGCCGGAAGTCGCGCCTACCGTGACGCAGATCGTCTATCAGCCCCTCGTGGGCGTGGGCAACACGTCGATGGATGCGCTCGCGAGCCTGGTGGAAGCCAGCACCGGGCCGGGCACACCCTACCCGAGCCTGAACCTCGACGACGCGGCGCTCCAGGCGTTTCTGTATAACCTCTACGATGAACTGGACCTGCCCAACGGCGATGTGGTGATCGACCAGCAGATCCACGCCACCTGGTTCGAGACGGCCAAGGGCGGCACGTACTGGACGCTCGTCCAGCAGGAAACCGTCATCGGCCAGCCGCCGCCCCCGCAGCCGACCGCCACCCAGCTCGACTTCCTCGACCAACTCAACCAGGCCCAACACACGCTCGACCAGTCCGGGTGGGACCTGCTCGCGCTTCAGCAGAAGCTCTATGAGATGTGGTGGAAAAACGGCTATGCGCAGGGCTATGCGCCGCTCTTCACCGACCCATACCTCGCGCCCGCCGCCAGCCTCGCCGCGCAGCTCGACCCCGCCACGCCGGGCACCCTCGCGGCCCAGGTATACGCCCAGCTTTCCACCGTCGCAGAGAACCAGGCCACGGTGACGGGCCTGCTCGCGCAATACCAGTCGCTCCTCGATGCCGACGACACGCTGCCCCAACTCAAGGCCCTCTCCAAGCCTAATTTCTCGACGCCCACCGACCCGGTGATCCTCATCGCGGGGATCGACCAGCCCTTCAGCATTAACCCGTACGACTTCCTGCCGTGCCGATTTCCGGACGACCTCGTCACCGCCGTGACCCTGGCCGACTACGGCAACGCCGTGCTGACGGCCGCCGAGGTGGCGAGCCTGGTGCCTTCCATCGACGCCTCGGCGCTGCCCGGCTATGTGGGCGCGGTGCTCCCGGGCCTGATGACCGAGTCCTTCCTCCTCGACCCGACGAACGCGGGGGGCATCGCGTATTCGGTGTATGAGGATGATCAATCGAGCACGCTTCAGGCCATCCAAAGCAGCATCGTTGCGCTCGACTGTGAGCAGAACGAGGCCCCCGACTGTGCGGAAACCGCCGCCGAAGCCGTCACGGGGATGCTCCCGGCGTTTTACCGGGCCGTCTGGTCGCAGCCGTGGCTCCCGCTTTTCCTCGAATGGCAGG